>NZ_JAPMIW010000005.1:0-29699 GCF_033088395.1 Sporosarcina sp. GW1-11
TTCAATGTACAATGCTATTTATTTTCCTAACTAAACGAAGGCGCCTTACAAGCGGTAGGCGGAGCGATGAGACAGATAGGTGCCCTTCCTATCTGGCTTATTGCGGGAGCCATCCGCCAGCGCCGAAGTGGGTTCAGTGACGAATTACTTTTCTACATACAGAAGCGGATTGATGTGTCTGGGACTTACTACTAGTTAGTAATGTGTCGTCGCTCGACTTTTTTATGTTACTGAAGTTAGTAAAGGTCGGCTTACTAACACCGCTGCGGCACGTGGGGGATTGCCTCCCACAAAGAGCCGGCTAGCGGAAGTTCACGCTAGTCGTCTCTTTGCTTCGGCCGACCCCGCAGTTGTGCCTTCGCTTTTGAGTACAGTGTAGTCTTGGTAGACTTTGGTACTTAGTAAAAGTTCACTATTAGACTTCAACGTACTATGCTACTTACTTCTCCTCACTAAACGAAGGCGCCTTACAAGCGGTAGGCGGAGCAATAAGACAGAAAGGCGCCCTTCCTATCTGGCTTATTGCGGGAGCCATCCGCCAGCGCCGAAGTGTGTACAGTGAAGAAATACTTCACTATATACAGAGGTATTATGAAATGTCTAGAATTTTACAAAACGCCAGCGCCGGAGCAAGTTTACTGTTGAACACAGTTGTCTCTTTTTCTATTATTAGTAAGTTCAAAGGCTGTTCTTTAGTAATGTATTGTAAAAATTATTGCCAAAGTTATCTTAGGTGCCGAATTTCATTCATCATTCCTTGACACATTAAAATTACAGCTATACAATAAAAGTGGTGTATTCTATATGCCTAATATTACTCAAAACAACGAATTGTTTTTGGCAGTATGTTGATTTTAACTTAATTCAGCAAACACGAAGCTTATCTAAAAAATTAGTAGAATGAATGTCACAACGTCCCGAAACAGCTGGGTCACATACCCTTTGGATTAAGTTAAAGCTTTCGGCGTGTTCACAGATAGTCGGGACATTACCAGGTTGGTCTGGTAAAAGGGTTAGTGAAACAGATTCGCCGTGGCAAAATTGATTATACGAGCCGACTGAAAAGAAAAGAATAAGCAGGAGGAGGTGACCTCAATGGGTGTTGAAATACTCATCTCCGTGTTGCTAAGTCTCATCGTCGGTGCAGTTGTTAGCTTTTTTATATTGAAAAATGTGAATGATTCAAAAGTGACTGGTGCCAAGCAAACAGCGAATCAAATCGTCGAAGAGGCGAAGCGTGAAGCGGAGTCAGTGAAAAAAGAGGCACTATTAGAAGCGAAAGATGAAACTCACGAACTACGAATTGAAGCGGAAGCAGAAGTCCGTGAGAGAAGGACGGAATTACAGAAACAAGAAAACCGTCTCTTACAGCGTGAAGAAAACCTTGATCGCAAGGATGATGCGCTCAATAAACGAGAAGCAAGTCTAGAACGCAAAGAAGATGCGCTTTTAGAAAGACAACAGCATATTGAAGAGATGGAACGCAAAGCGGAAGAATTCGTTGCGACTCAGAAGACGGAGTTAGAAAGAATTTCTTCATTAACTAGAGATGAAGCGAAACGTGTCATATTGGATGATGTAGAAGAAGAATTATCCACTGATATTGCGGTCATGACCAAAGAATCTGAACAACGTGCAAAAGAAGAAGCTGAGCGTAAAGCTAGAGAAATTCTATCACTTGCCTTGCAGCGATTTGCAGCAGATCATGTTGCTGAAACGACAGTCTCAGTCGTCAACTTACCAAATGACGAAATGAAAGGTCGTATCATTGGTCGCGAAGGAAGAAACATCAGGACACTTGAAACATTGACGGGTATCGATTTAATTATCGACGATACACCGGAAGCGGTCATTCTTTCAGGCTTTGATCCGATTCGGAGAGAAACCGCTAGATTGACACTAGAGAAATTGGTTCAGGATGGAAGAATTCATCCAGCACGTATCGAAGAAATGGTAGACAAGTCTAGAAGAGAAGTGGACGAACTAATTCGAGAAAAGGGAGAACAAACAACATTCGATGTTGGCGTTCACAACTTACATCCGGATATGATCAAAATCTTAGGTCGTCTACACTTCCGTACAAGTTATGGACAAAACGTCTTAAAGCATTCAATCGAAGTAGCCTATTTATCAGGTTTGCTAGCAGCGGAGCTTGGAGAAGACGTGACACTAGCGAGACGTGCAGGCTTACTGCATGATATCGGTAAAGCAATCGATCATGAAGTAGAAGGCAGTCACGTACAAATCGGTGTCGAGTTAGCGACAAAATATAAAGAACATCCAGTCGTCATCAACAGTATTGCTTCTCACCACGGTGACGAAGAAGCAACGTCTGTTATTGCAGTACTAGTCGCAGCAGCGGATGCACTATCTGCCGCAAGACCAGGAGCGCGTAGTGAGACATTGGAGAACTATATTAAACGTCTTCAAAAGCTTGAAGAAATTTCTGAATCCTATGAAGGTGTTGAAAAATCATTTGCGATCCAAGCAGGACGTGAAGTTCGAATCATTGTTCGTCCAGATCAAATTGATGATATTACAGCCCATCGTTTGGCACGGGATATTCGAAAGCAAATTGAAGAAGAATTGAACTATCCAGGGCATATTAAAGTGACGGTCATACGGGAGACCCGTGCAGTGGAGTATGCAAAATAAAGAAAATTTATAAAAAAACAGCTTCCGGTTCGTTTGGAAGCTGTTTTCATTTTGGAAAGAGGTTTTAGTAGATGAAAGTACTATTTATTGGAGATATTGTTGGATCTATGGGGCGAGAAATGGTAATTGATTATTTATCTCGTCTGAAAAGAAAATATCAAGCAGATGTAATCATTGCCAATGGAGAAAATGCAGCTTCAGGTAGAGGGATTACAAAAGCAATTTATCATGATTTATTGCACGCAGGTGTGGACGTCATAACAATGGGTAATCACACATGGGATCAGCGCGAAATATATGATTTTATTGATGAAGTAGATTATTTGATTCGACCAGCGAACTTTTCTGAAGCGGCGCCAGGAAAAGGGATGACAACTATTACGAAAAATGGTGTGACACTTTCTGTCATTAACTTACATGGTCGTACGTTTTTACCGCCTCATGACGATCCGTTTGCGAAAGCAGATGAATTAGTGGAAGAAGCATTGGAAACATCACCGTTAGTATTCGTGGACTTTCACGCAGAAGCTACAAGCGAAAAAATTGCGATGGGCTGGCACTTGGATGGTAAAGTATCTGTCGTAGTTGGAACGCATACGCATGTACAGACTGCGGATGATCGTATTCTTCCGGGGGGAACTGCTTATTTAACAGATGCTGGTATGACAGGCCCTTATGATGAAATACTTGGAATGAAAAAAGAAGATGTACTTTATCGCTTCTATACCAACTTGCCGACACGATTTGAAGTACCGAAAAGTGGACGGCCACAGCTGAACGGTATGTTTGTAGAATTAGATGACAAGACAGGAAAAGCACTTAAAATTGAGCGTATTCGAATTAACGAAGATCATCCGTTTACAAACTAATCCAATCAGTGTCTAATTCCTCTTTAGCTATCATAGGATGATTTATGGAAAACACTCTTTCCATAGACATTGCAAAATAAGGAGGAAATATCGTGAGTCCCTTAAAAGTATCTTCCCGATCTAACCCGAACTCCGTAGCAGGTGCACTAGTTGCGGTCATTCGTGAGCAAGGTTATGCAGAAATCCAAGCAGTTGGAGCAGGCGCACTGAATCAAGCAATCAAAGCAATTGCTATTGCAAGAGGCTTCGTAGCACCCAGTGGGGGAGATCTAGTATGCGCTCCCGCCTTCACCGATATCGAAATCAATGGCGAAGGACGGACAGCACTTAAATTGCTTATTGAAAGAAAAGAGCGAAAGTGAATGTTCACACGAGGTCACGGTAGTTACATACCGTGGTCTTTTTTTCATGACAAACAAGCAACAATTTAGCCCTTCACTATCATAACTAACAAAAGTTCAGTATAATAACATCATGTATGCTTATATCCCGATAAGTAATAGAAAGGGGCTACAACAATGAATGAAGAACAGCGCTTACAGGCTGGGCTTGCAACCGGAGACGCATCAAAACAAAAAACAACCGAAAAAGATTATAGTAAATATTTTGAGTCGGTATATAGTGGACCATCTCTAAAAGATGCAAAAAAACGTGGGAAAGAAGAAGTGGAATATCATGACAACTTTCAAATAGATTCACGTTTTAAAGGAATGGGACAAGACCGCAAATTCCATATCCAAACTTTTGGTTGCCAAATGAATGAACATGATACAGAAGTAATGTCTGGTATATTCATGGCGCTTGGTTATGAATGGACAGACAACGTTAAAGAAGCTAACGTCATTTTATTAAACACATGTGCAATTCGTGAAAACGCGGAAAATAGAGTGTTTGGTGAACTAGGTCACTTAAAGCCGCTTAAACTCAGTAAACCTGATTTATTAATAGGCGTTTGTGGTTGTATGTCACAAGAAGAATCTGTCGTGAAGAAGATTTTAAAAACATATGACCAGGTAGATATGATTTTTGGAACACATAATATTCATCGATTACCACAGATTTTGCATGAAGCGTATATGTCTAAAGAGATGGTTATTGAAGTGTGGTCAAAAGAAGGCGACGTCATTGAAAACTTGCCAAAAGTCCGCAGGGATAATATAAAAGGCTGGGTCAATATTATGTACGGTTGCGATAAGTTTTGCACGTACTGTATTGTTCCTTATACACGCGGTAAAGAGCGTAGCCGGAGACCACAAGATATTATTCAAGAAGTTCGTCAGCTGGCAGCAGAAGGTTATAAAGAGATTACGTTACTCGGTCAAAACGTTAACGCATACGGTAAGGATTTTGACGATATCGACTATAGACTAGGTAATTTGATGGATGATCTACGAAAGATTGATATTCCAAGAATTCGCTTTACAACTAGTCACCCACGCGACTTTGACGATCATTTAATCGAAGTTCTTGCTAAAGGTGGAAATTTAGTCGACCATATTCATCTGCCCGTTCAATCAGGTTCAAGTGAGATATTGAAAATCATGGCTCGTAAGTATACGCGAGAAAGTTATTTGGAACTTGTTGATAAAATTCGTAAAGCGATTCCGAACGCGTCTCTTACAACGGACATTATCGTAGGATTCCCAAATGAAACAGATGAGCAATTTGAAGAAACGATGTCACTGTATCGTGAAGTAGGCTTTGATATGGCGTTTACTTATATATACTCACCACGTGAAGGTACACCAGCCGCGAAGATGCAAGATAATGTCCCAATGGAAGTCAAGAAAGAGCGATTGCAGCGCTTGAATAAGTTAGTTAATGATATGTCTGCAAAAGCAATGAAGCCATATCAAGATCAAATTGTAAGAGTGCTTGTAGAAGGTGAAAGTAAAAAAAATCCAGAAGTTCTTGCTGGCTATACGGAGAAAAGCAAATTAGTGAATTTCAGAGCCCCGCGTTCTGTCATTGGTGAGATTGTGGAAGTTCGTATTAAAGAAGCAAAAACATGGTCACTCGATGGCGAGTTCATCGGAGTAGTAAAAGAGGATAAGGTGATGGCATAATGGAAAAGCGATACACGAAAGACGAAATTATTGAAAAAGCACGTGATTTGGCACATATGTTAGCAAATACAGAAGAAGTAGATTTTTATAAACGTGCAGAAGCTCAGATTAATGAAAATCAAAAAGTACGTGAAAAAATTGCTAGTTTGAAATCACTTCAAACACAAGCAGTAAACTTCCAACATTACGAAAAAGAGCGTGCATTAAAAGCAATTGAAAAGAAAATCGAGCAAATTCAAGACGAAATTGACGCGGTTCCATTAGTACAAGAATTTAAACAGTCTCAGGTTGAAGTAAATAATTTACTGCAATTAGTTTCGAACACGATCGCAAACAGTGTAACGGATGAAATTATTGAATCTACTGGTGGCGATGTATTACGTGGTGAAACAGGTTCATATGTTGAAAATACATCACATAAATCACTTTCTTAAATAAAAAATCGGTAAAGGATAAATTCCTTGCCGATTTTTTTCAATTTTTGGGTCGCTGTTGCATAGGATGGATAGAAGCCTAAGAAGGAGGAAGAAAACTGAAAAACTTACGACAAATTGTGACGAAAGCTGTTATTGCCAAAGGGAAGCATCGATCAGAGTCTACTGTGACGTTGAAGCCGCCCAATCGTCCTTCCAGTATTTTAGGTTGTTGGGTGATCAACCACACACATCAATCGAAAAAGGTAGGCAAACATGTAGAAGTGACAGGTAGTTTCGATGTCAATGTTTGGTACTCTCATCATGATCATTCTAAAACGTCTGTGTTTACGGAGTCCGTTCCGTACAAAGACAAAATTGCTTTGCATTATAGAGATGAGCCGACATCGAGTAAAGAAGAAACGATTGTTACTGTATTGCAGCACCCGAACTGTACAGAAGCGAGCATCTCCGAATGCGGACAAAACTTCTTAATCTCCATTGAAAGAGAATTATTGGTTGAGATGGTAGGTGAAACAAAAGTTTCAGTAACGATTCATCCGCATCCATATGACGAAGAATGGCCAATGGCAGTGGAATCATCCTCGATCGTTATGGAAGAAAAGAAGCCTAAGGAAGCACCTAAGAAAGAACAACCACATCATCCGAATCATCCAAACCAAAGAAAAGATTCCCCATTCTAAAAGCCGGTATTTTCCCCGGCTTTTTATTTCGGTTTAAAATAGTGAAGACGATTACTGATCTAGGCAATTTTGGAAATATGGTACAATAATGTTAATAGATAAGTTGTATGTTCAGCTAACGGGTCAATTTATTAGAATTAGAAGGAGAGAGAAAATTAATTTAGATTCTATCAATAACACAATTAACTTAGGTGATATCGTATTTACACTGATTTCACTTCGTTTTATAGTGATGATTATTGTCTTGATTTTTTTACTGATTCGTTCTAGTAATAAACGAAAAAAAGCAACTCGATAGAATTGAAAAGAAAATGGATACCATTAATCAGTAATCAGGGGCGTTAATTGAACAACCGCTGCGCACCTAACAGGTCAGATAATATAGGGGGGAGATTCAATTGAAGCATGTCCTAATCTTTATTGGGTTAATGATTTTGGCATTTATTAGTTTTATGTTTTTGGGTGGAGTATTGCGTATTGGAAATGGTGACGAGGTTTTTATTGGTATTAGTGTTTTAGCTATACAAAACTCTGTAATCATAACATTTTTAATACATCTCGTTTCTAAACGGAAAACATAACTGGAATAAAACGGTTTTAAGCAGTTTTTTCTTCAAACGGGGGCGATTGTGGAATAGGTTCAGAAGCACTCGCTTAGTTGATCGGAGCGGAAGCCGGCGACTCTGGGAGGATTAGCGGGACAGGTGAAACACCCAGCGAAGCGGAGGGGTGTGGTTCACCGCCCTCCAGAACGCGTCCGGCTGTAGTGCAGATCAACGGGTTCCAACCGCTATCCCATATATGGGTGCAATAGCTGAAGAAAGTATTCTAAATATCGGAGTGATTATTATTAAAAGAGGAAGTATTGGAATGGTATTAATTACAACACTATTTGTTGTAGTAGTGCTTTCGTTAGTAGAATATTTAATTCCTGAAAGAAGCAGTATTGTATTTGTTGTAATTGCTGGAGTTTCAGCCTTAGTCGGTGGTTTGATAGGTAATAAACTTTTTCCTAATAATGCTGCTCAGTAATTGGGTGCGTTTGTGGCATATGACAAAAAATTTCAAGCACTTTTCAAGCTGAATACCTTTCCAATAAGACAAACCATTCAAACAGACTTTGTTCAGAATGGTTTTTTGGAATTGTAAAATGATTTGTCTATAAACGGAAACCTGTTAATGGTAAATAACTACCTAAGCCCCTTTTGATTCGTGTACGCTTACGGGGTTTGTTATAATGAAAAGAAAATGAACGAGTAAAAGAGGGTTTATCATGTCTCAACACACACCAATGATGCAACAATATTTAAAAATTAAAGAACAATATACGGATGCTTTTCTATTTTTCCGTCTTGGAGATTTCTATGAAATGTTTTTTGAAGATGCGATAAATGCATCTGCTATTTTAGAAATTACGTTAACTAGTAGAGATTCGGCAGCAAAAACTCGCATTCCAATGTGTGGTATTCCATATCATTCGGCTACTGGTTATATAGAAACATTAATTCGAAAAGGTCATAAAGTAGCTATATGTGAACAAATGGAAGATCCGCGATCCGTCAAAGGAATTGTCAAGCGTGAAGTCGTCAAAGTGATTACGCCAGGTACTTTAACAGAAGGAAAAACGATTGATGTGGAAGCCAATCATTTTATTGGTGCGATTGATCGCATAGGCGACCAAAGTTATGTATTAGCCTATTTGGATGTCGGAACGGGTGAAGGCAAAGTAGAGTTGATTGAAGGAGCGGAACGTACATTACTTGCGGAAATTGAATCACTTCACATGAAAGAAATCGTAGTAGACGAGCAGCTCCATGTTATCTTGCAAGAAATGTTTGAGAGTCGTGAAATTATGCTATCAATTGAAAGTGGCGAGAAGCAAACAGTTGGCCAAGATACGTATATCCACCTTCCAGAATCACTACAAGAAGCTTGTCGCAAGTTACAGTCGTATGTGATGCGAATGCAGAAAATGATGTTTGATCATATTCGTCCTTTCATTTATATAGAAAAAGACGCGAAGTTATCTATTGATGCGAACTCCATGCGCAACCTAGAACTTGTTCAGACGATTCGTTCTGGTAAAAAGGAAGGCACGTTGTTTTGGGTGCTCGATGAAACTGTGACTGCGATGGGCGCACGGAAATTGAGAATGTGGATTCATCAGCCGCTGGCGCAACGTCAAGCGATTGAAGATCGACTAGAAACCGTGAGCAATTTAATCGATGAATTTTTCTTGCGTGAAGAATTAGCTGAAGAACTACAAGACGTCTATGATCTAGAACGTTTGGCAGGCAGAATTTCAATGGGAAGTGCAAGCGCTCGCGATTTAGCACAACTTCGGAATTCATTGACGCATGTACCAAAAATGAAACAACTTTTGAAAGAATCGAAACGGCCGATGTTAGAAAAATATGCTGATCAAATGGATCCGTGTGAAGAGACCTTTCAGTTACTAGCAGAAGCAATTGCAGAAAATCCACCGTTAACGAGTAAAGATGGCGGTGTTATTAAAGATGGCTATAACGACAAATTAGATCAGTTACGTGATGCATCACGTAATGGAAAACAGTGGTTAGCGGAGCTGGAGCAAAAAGAGCGTCTAGCAACTGGTATTAAAACATTAAAAATTGGCTATAATCGCATCTTTGGTTATTACATCGAAATTACGAAATCGAATGTACATTTGGCTGATATGACACGCTATGAGCGAAAACAAACGTTAGCTAATGCAGAACGCTACATAACGACCGAGCTGAAAGAAAAAGAAGAATTAATTTTAAATGCAGAGGCAGATAGTCTAACGCTTGAAATGGACTTATTCCAAGAGATTCGTGAGCGTGTAAAAAAAGACGTTAAACGAATTCAACAGTTAGCATCAGTTATAAGTGAATTAGATGTGTTGCTTTCTTTTGCAAAAGTATCGGAAAAAAATCAATACGTCCGACCAGTATTCCATGATGGACGGGCTGTGGATATTCAAAACGGCAGACATCCTGTAGTCGAGAAAATGATGAATCATTCATTATATATCCCGAACTCTTGTACACTCGCTTCTACCAGTAACATGTTACTCATTACAGGTCCAAATATGTCTGGTAAAAGTACGTATATGAGGCAAGTCGCGCTCACAGTAGTCATGGCACAAATCGGTTGTTTTGTTCCTTGTGAAAAAGCAGAGTTGCCGATTACCGATCAAATTTTCACACGTATAGGAGCGGCAGACGATGTAGCTTCCGGTCAAAGTACATTCATGATGGAAATGATGGAATCCCAATACGCAATCGCTCATGCTACTTCTAGAAGTTTACTACTGTTTGATGAAATCGGTCGTGGTACGTCAACTTATGATGGGATGGCACTAGCGCAAGCGATGATGGAGCATATTCATGAAGAAATAGGGGCCAACACGTTATTCTCCACGCATTATCATGAGCTAACGAAGCTTGAAGATGTTCTAGCGCGTTTACTGAATGTCCATGTGGCTGCGAAAGAGCAAAACGGTAAAGTAGTATTTTTGCATAAAGTATTACCAGGAGCGGCGGATCGAAGTTACGGTATTCATGTTGCGGAATTAGCAGGTCTTCCCTCGGAACTAGTAGAACGAGCGAGAAATTTATTAGCACGTTTTGAAGAAGAGAGTATGTCGAGTGATACCTCTGTAGTATCAGAGCAACTTGCTTTATTTGAACCTTCTAGTGAAGAAGAGATATCAACAGAACAAAAACGATTACTTGAGGAAATACAATCTGTAGACTTATTCAATATGACACCTATGCAGACGATGCAGAAAATAGCTGATTGGAAGGAACGACTATCTCTAGAAATGAAAGGTTGAAGCAAATGAATCATATTCACATCATGGAAGATACGTTAGCCAATAAGATCGCAGCGGGAGAAGTAGTAGAGCGACCTGCTTCAATCGTCAAAGAATTGGTGGAAAATGCGATTGATGCGGCGAGTACGAAAATTGAAATATCTCTTGAAGAAGCCGGTCTCACTTCCATACGTGTAACAGATAATGGTAACGGTATGTCTGAAACAGATGCGATTCGCTGCTTTGAACGTCACGCGACAAGTAAAATTTCAAATGAACATGATCTTTTCCGCATTCGAACGCTTGGTTTCCGTGGGGAAGCATTAGCTAGTATAGCGGCTGTTTCAAAAGTTTCTTTATGGACGTCTGACGGTGAACACCAAGGAACTGTAGTCGAAATCGAAGGCGGAAAAGTGCTGAAACATGAAGCGGGAGCGCTGAGAAAAGGGACAGATTTTCTAGTGCAACAACTGTTTTACAATACACCTGCGCGTTTAAAATATATGAAAACAATTCAAACAGAACTTGGACATACAATTGATTTACTTAATCGACTTGCATTAAGTCATCCAAATATTGCATTCACCTTAACGCATGATCAACATCAAGTGCTTCGAACAACAGGATCAGGAGACTTATTGAAAGTATTATCGGATATTTACGGCATACAAGTGGCGCGCAAGATGGTGCCGTTCGAGAAAGAAAATGCAGATTTTCACGTCAATGGCTTTGTTACGCTACCGGAAATGACCAGAGCATCTAAAAACTATATTTCTTTGTTGATGAATGGTCGCTGGATTAAGAGTTATGCAGGCACACAGTCACTCATTGATGCGATGCATACGTACTTACCAATTGGTCGTTTTCCAATCGCTGTTGTCAATATTACAGCAGATCCCATGTTAACCGACGTCAACGTTCATCCGGCGAAACGACATATACGAATCAGCAAAGAAGGTGAGCTATTATCGCTCATAAAAGATGCTGTGCGTGAAGCGATTTCTGGAGTATCGATTATTCCTGACGCGATTAAGAAAGAGAAGAAAGTGAAAACAGACTCTGAACAACAATCCATTTGGAAGCCATGGATACGTAATACACAAGAAGAAGTACAACCTGTTCAGGCATATGAAGAGCCGGCTTCCACTATGGAAAGTCCTTTGCAAGAAAAAGAGGAGTTGTCATTTCCACACGAGATATTTGAACAATCGACTGTAGAACCGGAAGTGCTTCCGAAAAATGAACTAGAGCACACTATTGAAACGCAAGTTACAATGGATAATAAATTTCCATCCATCGTTCCTATTGGACAAGTGCACGGTACGTATATCGTCGCACAAAATGAAGATGGTTTTTACTTGATTGATCAGCATGCGGCGCAGGAACGTATCAAATATGAGTATTTTAAGGTCAAATTAGGCCAAGTAAATGCTGATGAACGTCAACAACTGCTATTGCCACTCGTCTTTCATTATTCTGCCGATGAGCAGTTGAAGATTGAAGAATGTAAAGACGCCCTGGAACGTGTAGGGATATTTCTAGAAGCTTTCGGACCGGCTACGTATACAGTTAAAGAATACCCGTCTTGGTTTCCTGAGGGACAAGCGACTACGATTATTGAAGAGATGATTGAGCAAGTGTTACATAGCCGCAAAGTTGATGTAGAAAAACTTCGTGAAGAAAGCGCAATTTTAATGAGTTGTAAAAAATCTATAAAAGCAAATTATTATTTGACACAAGCTGATATGGAACGTTTATTGAATGATTTAGGCGAATGCCATAATCCGTATACGTGTCCGCACGGCCGTCCGGTACTGATACATTTTACGACCTATGAATTAGAAAAGATGTTTAAACGGGTAATGTAAGGTAGTAGATCAGAGAGGAGCGATTAGATGTTTTCAACGATTGAAAGACCAAGCAGAATTCAGAAGTTAAGGGACTATTCATTTGACGTATTAGTAGTGGGTGGAGGAATTACGGGAGCAGGTATTGCACTCGATGCAGCGGCAAGGGGATTTTCGGTAGCGTTAGTTGATATGCAAGATTTTGCGGCAGGTACATCAAGCCGTTCGACGAAACTAGTCCATGGTGGTTTGCGTTATCTAAAGCAATTGGAAGTTAAAATTGTAGCAGAAACGGGTAAAGAACGAGAGATTGTCTATCGAAACTCTCGTAATATTACTAAACCGCGACCGATGTTATTGCCGATTTATAAAAAAGGAACTTATGGTAAGTATTCTACGTCGGTTGGATTACTCGTTTATGATTTGCTTGCAGGTGTAAAACATGCAGAACGTCGTGAAATGCTGACGAAGGAAGAAACGTTGGCACGTGAGCCATTGCTTAAGAAGGCGCATTTGTTAGGTGGCGGTCATTATGTGGAGTATCAGACGGATGATGCACGTTTAACAATTGAAGTGCTGAAAAAAGCAGCTGAAAAAGGCGCGATTTGCCTGAATTACGTTAAATGTGAACAGTTTAATTTTGAGAAAGATGCAGTTGTCGGTGCTGTGCTGAGCGACCAATTGACTGGGGAAAGATTTTCTGTAGGAGCATCAGTCGTGATTAATGCAACAGGTCCATGGGTAGATGAACTACAGAAAAAAGTGAACAGTACGCATGATAAAAAGCTTCATATTACGAAAGGCGTGCATATCGTAGTTGATCAATCGATCTTTCCGTTACAGCAGGCAATCTACTTTGATAACACCGATGAACGTATGTTGTTTGCGATTCCACGTGATCATAAAACATATATCGGTACGACAGATACTTTTTATTCGGAAGATAAGCTGCATCCTACAGCTACCGAAGAGGATATTCAATATATTGTAGATGCAGTTAATGAGATTTTTCCGGCTGTGCAGTTAAAACGTAACGATGTAGAGTCAACATGGGCTGGTATCCGTCCGTTAATTGCCCAAGAAGGTAAAGATGCATCTGAAATATCGCGTCGAGATGAAGTGTGGGAAACGGTCCCTGGCTTACTAACGATTGCTGGTGGAAAATTGACTGGGTATCGACAAATGGCAGAAGTAATTGTCGACAAGATAGAGAAAAGAGTGCCGAAACCAGATAGCGTTCCTTGTAATACGAAAAACATCCCGGTTTCAGGTAGTGATTTCTCAGATGACCTAGAGTTGCAACATTTTATTGAAGAACAAGCAAGCAAAGCCGAACGGTACGGTTTAACTCAGCAGCAAGGTGCTCGTTTAGCCTCCTTTTATGGCAGGAATAGTGAGCGGGTGTTCCAAATTGCACATTTCATTTCAGCGGAAGAAAATCCATTACCGATTAGTCTACGAGCAGAAATTATTTATAGCATCCATCACGAGATGGTCACTTCACCTAGCGATTTCTTTATACGTCGGAAAGGAGATTTATATTTCCAGATTAACGTAGTGGAAACATTTGCTGACGCGGTTACAGAATATATGGCTAGTCTGTTGCACTATACAGAAATCGAGAAATCTGTACATTTGAATGATTTGAAGAATGCGGTTGCAGAAGCGAAAGGTCGTGCGCGACAATGAATGAAAAAATTCTTGAAATGAGAGACGGTGTACGTATATACAGTAGTTGTTATGAACCGACAGATAATCCAACGGCAATAGTTCATCTCATTCACGGGTTAGCAGAACATAGTGGACGGTATCGCCAATTTACAGAGTACTTATTATCTCAAGGCTATGTAGTGACTGCGCATGATCAAAGAGGACATGGTAAAACAGCGGTAGAAAATGACCAACCGTATGGCTACGTAGGGGAGTCGGCATCGTTTGACCAGTTAGTGGATGATACGTTTGAAGTTATTCAATATTATCAGCAACAGTATCCACATCTCCCTGTTACATTGTTTGGACATAGTATGGGATCCTTCGTCGCTAGACGCTTTATTCAGTTGTATGGCAATTCTGTTCGTGAAGTTGTGTTATCAGGAACGGGTAGTCATTCTAAAGCGATTAGCCTTGCGGGTCTTCCATTTGTTAAGTGGAGAGAGAAACGTCTTCCAGAAACGAAATCGGATGAACTAGTAAATCAAATGATTTTCGGTGAATACTCTAAGCAATTCCCTAATGAAGGGTCGTTTGCATGGCTATCAAATGATAAAGAAAGTGTTCGTGAATACGAAGAAGATGAAGCGTGTGGATTTATTCCGACATCTCAATTGTTCCGATTGTTACTTGAAGGAATTCGTACGATTGAGACACCTGCGTTTTTACACAATATACCTGATGGATTACCGATTTTATTCGTTTCAGGTACTGAAGACCCGGTCGGCGAAAATGCAAAAGGTGTATGGAAAATTGCCAAGCAATTGATTGAGGCGAATCAGCAACATGTTAAAGTCGTTTTATATGAAGGTGGTAGACATGAAATGCTGCAAGAAACGAATCGACAAGAAGTGTATAAGAATATAGTCGGGTGGATGAAACAAAATGAAAGAACCAATTGACGTTATTGCAATAGTAGGTCCCACTGCTTCAGGAAAAACAGCACTAAGTACAGCGCTCGCATCTGCTTTAAATGGGGAAATTATTAATGGAGATGCGATGCAAGTGTATAAGGAATTGGATATCGGAACAGCTAAAATTCATCCTTCTGAAATGGAAGGAATCCCTCATCACTTCTTTGATGTGAAAGAGCCAACGGAAAGCTTTTCTGTAGCGGAATACCAAGAAGCTGTCAGAGGATGGATTGCGGATATTCAATCCCGTGGAAAGTTACCCATCATCGTTGGTGGAAGTGGGATGTATATCCAAGCTGTATTATTCGATTATCGTTTTACGGAGCAAGCAGCTGATCCTGATGTACGAAAAAGATTAGAAGATGAATTGGATGAGCGCGGTGCTAGTGAACTTTTCGCGAGATTGAAAAAATTAGACCCGAAAAGTGCTGAAAGTATTCATCCAAACAATCATAGACGATTAGTTCGTGCGCTTGAGATACTCGAAGTGACAGGCCGCACGAAACAAGATCATGAACAACAGCAGGGCAACCAGCCAATGTATCACCATCTCATTATAGGATTAGATTTACCGAGAGAATTGCTGTATGAACGCATCGATCAACGGGTAGATATGATGGTAGAGGCAGGTTTATTTTCGGAAGTCGAGGCTCTTTGGAATAAAGGTATACGAGAGACACAGTCCGTGCAAGCGATTGGATACAAAGAACTCATTTCATACTTTAATGGGGATGTCACAAGAGAACAGTCAATCGAAGCGGTCAAAAAAAATACACGAAACTATGCCAAAAGACAATTAACATACTTCCGCAATAAATTGCCGGTTCAATGGGTCGAGGCTAATCAGTCAAAGAATGAAATATTCAAAAGAACATTTCAAATTATAGAGGGTTTTCAGAAGTGAATAGGGAATAATGTATCTAACAAAGACAGGGAGGCAATTGAATGAAACAAGGAAATATGCAAGACATATATTTGAATTCATTACGTAGGAATAACACGTTTGTTACGGTTTTTTTGCTAAATGGTTTTCAGTTAAAGGGACTTATTAAGTCATACGATAATTATACAGTGCTGCTCGAATCAGAAGGAAAACAGCAACTCATATACAAGCACGCGATTTCAACATATGTTCCAGCGAAACCCGTTAATTTAAAAGAAGAACAATAAATGGGTATATAATACGTGTTTCGGTTATAATGTTGGTTCACCGTATGCCCACAAGATTTGTATCCACCTGGAACGCAGTGAAACGGTATACTTACCACTTTCGTTTTTTATTCTGAAATCTAAAAACAGGCCTATGCCTGTTTTTTTGTTTCCTTTCCTATGGAAAATTCGATCGTTCTGCTAAAATAGAAGTTGGATAAAATGAAATGAGGTACTACACATGCTAATTGCACCAATTAATGAAGAGTTACTAATGAAAGCACAAGAGGCTGAAGAAGCTATTGAACCGTATGTGAAAAAAATAGAGGAAATTGCTTTTTATAATCAGCGTAAAGTCCTTCAAGCATTCAAGAAAAACCAAGTAAGCGACTTTCACTTAACTGGATCTACAGGCTATGGATATGATGACAGTGGACGAGATACGCTAGAACAAGTCTATTCCGATGTGTTTGGATCAGAAGATTGTCTAGTTAGAAATCAAATCATTTCTGGCACACATGCAATTACGATTAGTCTTTTTGGGATTTTACGTCCTGGAGATGAGCTGTTATACATAACTGGAAAGCCATATGACACGTTGGAATCCATTATTTCAGGAAACGGTAAGGATACAGGTTCATTAGAAGATTATCAGATTAGTTATCAGCATATTGACTTAAAAGAAGATGGGGCAGTGGATTACGCGAAAGCAAAAGAAGCGATTTCAGCGAAGACGAAAATCGTGGCGATTCAGCGTTCTAAAGGATATTCAAGTAATCCATCATTCCGCATACATGAAATAGAGCAGATGATTAAGGAAATCCGTAATATTAAAGAAGATGTGATTATCTTTGTCGATAACTGCTATGGTGAATTCGTAGAAATGAAGGAACCGACAGAAGTAGGAGCAGACTTGATGGCAGGTTCCTTAATAAAAAACCCGGGTGGCGGCTTGGCAAGAACAGGTGGTTATATCGCGGGTAAAAAAGAGTTAGTGGAGAAATGTGCGTATCGTATGACTTCCCCAGGATTAGGTGCTGAAGCGGGGGCTTCTCTTGATACGTTGCTTGAAATGTACCAAGGATTTTTCTTGGCACCGCATGTAGTGAGCCAAGCAGTAAAAGGGGCTTTATTTACTTCAGCATTTTTCGGAATGTTTGGCATGGATACGACACCGCATTATAGCGAACAGCGTACAGATCTCATTCAATCTGTTAACTTCACGAATGCTGAGCAAATGATTGCGTTTTGCCAAATGATTCAGCAAAATTCTCCAATCAACGCGCACTATGCACCTGAACCTTCCTATATGCCAGGTTATACAGATGATGTCATCATGGCTGCTGGAACATTTGTTCAAGGATCTAGCATTGAACTGACGGCTGATGGTCCAATCCGTCCACCATATACAGCATATATTCAGGGTGGGTTGACATATGAGCATGTAAAAACAGCTGTACTAACATCTATGGAGCAACTAGTAGAAAAAAAGCTGGTCTAAAAAAAGTGTATCAACAACCTTTGAAGGTTAGTTGATACACTTTTTTAATGGATCATTCGGTAGACACCAACGACTTTACCTAATATCGAAACTTTATCTACGATGATAGGTTCCATGGAAGAGTTTTCAGGCTGCAAGCGGAAGAAATCCTTTTCTTTAAAGAATCGCTTAACCGTTGCTTCATCTTCTTCAGTCATTGCTACAACGATTTCTCCGTTGGAAGCCGAATGTGTTTGTCTAACGATTACTCGGTCGCCATTTAATATACCTGCTTCAATCATACTATCTCCTACAATCTCAAGCATGAAGATCTCATCATCTGAAGATCCAAATGTATCTGGTAGAGGGAAATATTCTTCAATATTTTCAACGGCTGTAATAGGATTACCAGCAGTTACTTTACCAACTAATGGTACATGCATGACACCGCTTTTTAATTCGTCAAGGCCTTCTGGATCCAAGATTTCTATCGCACGAGGTTTCGTCGGGTCGCGTCGGATGAAACCTTTACTTTCTAAACGCGATAAGTGACCATGTACAGTCGAACTTGATGCTAATCCAACAGCTTCTCCAATTTCACGTACGGATGGGGGATAGCCTTTTAATCGCACTTCATCCTTGATGAATGCTAATATTTCTTCTTGTCTTTTAGATATCTTTTTCAAGTAATTCACCTCTTCGAATAGTTTAAAAATCGCTGAATACTAAACAATTATTTTGAATATAGTATAACATGTGTTCGATTACTAATCAAACAAAGGTTCTGATTTCCGCTTGACAGGCAATCGTACGTTCGCTTATAATTACTAATAAGTGCTACGAACATGTATTCTTAAAATGAAAATTCGAGGAGGACTTATTATGAACTTCATAATGAAATTTATTAAAGAAAATTATTACTTCGCGTTACTTTTACTAGTTTGTCTATCTTTTGCTTGGTATCAATTCGATCAGTTGGCAGAGGAAGATCATTATATGGAAATTGTTATTGATGAAGGAGATACGTTGTGGGGACTCGCATCTAGCTATTCTGATGGTATACCGAGGCAGCACTGGATTGATCAAGTAAGATCGTTAAATGAATTAACGTCAGACCAGATCAACTCAGGTGAATTATTACGTCTCCCTGTTAAACTAAAGAAAGGAACCGATTCTCGCGTCGCGGAACTAGGAGTGGAAGGTAGATGACAGAGAAGAAATGCGTGATTTATTGCCGTGTCAGTACAGAAAAAGAGACACAAGAGCAATCAATTATTAGACAACAAGAAGAATTGGAGCAATTAGCTAAAGAACTCTTCTATGAATGTGTGGAAGTATTCACAGATCGTCAGAGTGGCTATGATATGGATCGTGAAGGATTACTTTCACTATTGGATCGGATACAAAAGGGAGATATCGATGCTGTATTCATTCAAGATGAGACGAGATTAGGTAGAGGTAATGCAAGAGTAGCTATTTTGCACGTTATTGCCAAAAGTGAAACGACAGTCATATCAAACCATTCAAATGGCATGATTGAGTTAAATGAAATGGATACGATGTTGCTTGAGATTTTAGCACTCGTAGAAGAATATCAACGTAAATTACATAATGCAAAAATTCGTCGTGGAATGAAACGTGCGGTTCGAAGAGGATATGATCCTTCATTGAATTTACATTCTATCGACCAAGGCCCTGGAAGAGAAAGGCTGGAACTACCTATGGAAGAAATTGTCGCGCTACGTAGTAAAGGATTGACATTTGAAGAGATTGCTAACGTCTTGAAAGGTCTAGGTCATTCTGCCAGTAAAGCTACTGTTCATCGGAGATATAAAGAGTTTCAGGAGCGGGAACACTAATCGTTTGCACTTTTCCCCCATGTTGTTTACATTTTAATTAATGAAGATTTTTTGGAGGGTGTAAATATGTTGTCAGAAAAGAAGATGAAACGTATTAATGAATTGGCGAATAAAAAGAAAACAACAGGTCTATCGATTGAAGAAGCAAAGGAACAAACACTATTACGAAAAGAATATTTAGAAACTTTCCGTTCTAGTATGCGTGAAACTATCGAATCTGTAAAAGTGATTGATTCTGAAGGAAATGATGTCACACCTGAAAAAGTTAAAGAAGCAAGAGAAAATCAGAAGCCGCTAAATTAACGGCTAGAAGCTGATTTACATTGTAATTTTTATAAAAATTGACTACACTAGAGTAGGAATATGTACTATAAAACACTCAGATGAGACAGGACGGAAAGGATGTACAGAATGACCGAAAAGATCGATCAACTGGCAATAACGACAATCCGAACATTATCAATCGATGCGATTGAGAAAGCAAATTCAGGACACCCAGGCTTACCTATGGGGGCTGCTCCAATGGCTTACACGCTATGGACAAAACATCTACATCATAATCCAGCAAATCCACAATGGTTCAATCGTGACCGTTTTGTGCTTTCAGCAGGACATGGGTCTATGCTTTTATACAGCTTGCTACATTTAAGCGGCTATGGTTTAACAATTGATGATATTAAGAATTTCAGACAGTGGGATTCTAAAACACCAGGACATCCAGAGTATGGTCATACAGTTGGTGTAGAAGCTACTACAGGTCCACTAGGCCAAGGGATCGGAATGGCTGTAGGAATGGCGATGGCTGAGAAACATTTGGCTGCAACATATAATAAGCCTGGATTTGATATTGTCGATCACCATACATTCGCTCTTTGCGGAGATGGTGATTTGATGGAAGGTGTGGCAGCGGAAGCGATTTCTCTAGCTGGTCATCTACAACTTGATAAGTTAATTGTACTATATGATAGTAACGATATTTCTTTAGATGGCGATCTAGACATGTCGTTTTCTGAAAATATTAAAAAACGTTTTGAATCATACAACTGGAACTACGTGCGCGTAGATGATGGTAATAATATCGATTCTGTTGGTAAAGCAATAGAAGAAGCAAAAGGAAATACGGGCGGACCGACAATTATCGAAGTTAAAACGGTGATCGGTTATGGTTCTCCAAATAAATCCGGTAAAGCCGATGTGCACGGAGCACCATTGGGCAAGGAGGAAATGGCTCTTACAAAAGACTATTATAAGTGGACTTTTGAAGAAGAATTCCATGTGCCAACTGAAGTATATGATAACTTTAAACAAGCTGCAGAAGTGAATGGTGTTCAAAAAGAGCAACAATGGAATGACTTGTTCGAGCAATACGAAAACGAACATAAAGAATTAGCTGCACAATTGAAACGGTCGATTGCGAACGATCTTCCTGCGGATTTAAAAGAGCAAATGCCAGTATATGAACTCGGTCAATCAGTAGCGACGCGATCTGCATCAGGAGATTCAATTAATGCGTTAGCAACTGCTCTTCCCTCTTTATTTGGCGGCAGTGCTGATCTAGCAGGTTCTAATAAAACAACGATTAAAAATGCAGGAGATTTCTCTTCTGAGGATTATAAAGGTCGTAATATTTGGTTTGGTGTACGTGAATTTGCGATGGGAACTGCACTGAACGGTATGGCACTACATGGTGGTGTTTCTGTCTTCGGTGGAACGTTCTTCGTCTTTAGTGATTATGTACGACCTGCTATTCGTCTTTCTGCGTTGATGGGCTTGCCAGTCACATATGTATTTACACATGATAGTGTAGCTGTTGGAGAAGACGGTCCTACACACGAACCAGTAGAACAGCTTGCTTCATTACGCGCGATGCCTGGACTATCAATCATTCGTCCGGCAG
Source organism: Sporosarcina sp. GW1-11 (assembly GCF_033088395.1). Classification (NCBI taxonomy): domain Bacteria; kingdom Bacillati; phylum Bacillota; class Bacilli; order Caryophanales; family Caryophanaceae; genus Sporosarcina; species Sporosarcina sp. GW1-11. The sequence goes on from NZ_JAPMIW010000005.1 coordinate 21,381, forward strand.
ATGGTAACGAAACATCAGCAGCTTGGTATGCGGCAATCTCATCAAAAGATACACCGACAGTTCTTGTCTTGTCTCGACAAAATCTAAATGTATTGCCTAATTCAAAAGAATTAGCAATGGATTCTGTACAAAAAGGTGCATATGTTGTGTCTCCTGCTACGAAAGAGCAAGCGGACGGTATTCTAATCGCTAGCGGCTCTGAAGTGAATTTGGCAGTAGAAGCACAAGCTGCTCTTAAAGCCCAGAATATCGACGTTAGTGTCGTTTCTATGCCATCTTGGGACTTGTTCGAGAAACAAGACCAAGCGTATAAAGATTCTGTTCTTCCTAAGGCAGTGAAGAAAAGAGTGACGATTGAAATGGGTGCTTCTATCGGATGGCATAAATATGCTGGTGATGAAGGTGCTGTTATGGCAATCGATACATTTGGTGCTAGTGCGCCTGGAGATTTAGTTATTGAGAAATATGGCTTTACTGTAGATAACGTAGTGAAGAAAATGACAGAACTCGTCAATAAATAAGTAGTTATCTACTATTCTACACACCATTCTTCGTAAGTAGGCGAAGGGTGGTGTGTTTTTTTATTGCAATTTTCATTCGTACCTTTACGACAATAATAGTGAGGAAGTTTTCCGTGAAATGACATGATTCTAATGTGACAAGCTCTATGATTAAGTTCAGGGGGTGTTCGTCATGAGGAAATACGAAATCTTCAAAATTAAATCTGAATATCAATCCTTTATTATGGGACGTGAACGTTTGTTATTTGAATTGTTAGCAGTGGGTCCTTCTACGAACTATCAAGAGATTGAATATTTATGTGATCAGCTCAACGATATGGAAATAGATCAGATTATCCGTCTGAAGTTAAGCAAATGCTTCGATAAGATAGATTCCCATCATAATGAGTATCGCTTGACGCATCTGATTAAAGGAGAAGTGTTTATCAAGCTAGGGACGCATTGCATCGAAGTATATTGTCAAGGTTCTCGCATGTTGGACTTGGATTTATTTGTGGCATTATCTACCTCAACTGATCGATTTTTCGCGGTAATGAATGAACAGGAAGAGTGTGGTTGGCTAAAACCGGTAAAATATTCGGATCGTATGATACTAGAAAATACAATGATGTGAAAACTTCCGCATAATTCAACAAGAGTCATTGCTATTCACTGCTGCTATGTTGTATAATCCTTCTTGGTAGTATTCAATCGAAACATTTTTAGTGAAGGAGGTATGGCAGCAATGACAATGAATCTAATACTAGCGATTGTCTTGATCGTCATCGCATTGATCGGTGGAGTAGCACTTGGCTTTTTCATCGCACGTAGATATATGATGAAATATTTGAAGGAAAATCCACCAATTAACGAGCAAATGCTTCGAATGATGATGATGCAAATGGGACAAAAACCTTCACAAAAGAAAATCAATCAAATGATGGCTCAAATGAACAAAGTACAAGATAAGCCAGATAAAAAGAAATAAGTAAAACTCCGTGATTGGCTTATGCCCACACGGAGTTTTTGTTTTGCAGAAAAATCATCGCTATTAAGATAACCGAAAACGATGTAAAAATGTTTGGACGGTACGTTCATACTCTTCAGGGTTATCATTATAGGATTTTGCATGAGCACCTTTGGCAAAGAGTTTCATCATTTTATCGCCTTCTTTTAACTCATACAATTCCTCTGTCATACGAGGTAGAATGAACTTGTCTTCCAAACTGTGTATGAACAACACCGGTTTATCAATGAATTTCATGACTTCTCTTGGAGATACAGCAGCTGATGTGTAACCATCTCGTATCTTCAAAAATAGATTGGCGACACGCAAACTCATGGAAGTCTTAAAAGGCATTTCAGTTCGAATGATATGAAGAAGTTGCTCAGAAAAGTCCGAAAATGGGCAATCTGAAATATAAAAATCTGCTTCATCCTCGTACGTTCCCGCATATAATAGCGTCGTTGCGGCTCCCATTGATTCCCCGTGTATTCCGACTAGCGCGCGTTTCCCGACTCTTTCACGCACAGCTGAAACGACTTCTTTTAAATCCATCTTTTCATAAAATCCAAAACTTGTGGTCTTCCCCCCTGAATCCCCATGCCGACGATGATCAAAAATAACAGAATTAAATCCTAATCGCTCAAATAAACGAGCGTATTTAATAGAGTTCACTTTGTTTTCGGTAACACCATGACAGATTACGACCGTTCTTGTCGTATCTAATGGGCGTAAAAAAATAGCACGTAAATTATAGCCGTTGGGCGATGGAATCCACATATCATCTTTTCTAACGGTTTCAAACCATTGACGATCAAATCGTTTGGCTAGCACCTCTCGCTGCAAGATGAATTCTGAATCCTTAATTTTAAGATACATCATTCGATTGGTCACGAGTATACCAAAAATCGTCAGGATTGCCGTGAAAACACTTGAAATAATTCCGGTAATAAAGATAAGTCTTCGCTTCAACTAACATTCTCCTTTCTCTTATATAACTGGTACATGGCTGTATCGATAGGTCGGGATAGGTAAGGTGCTACTATATCAACGGCCCGGCAAATAGCTTCTCGATCTAAGCCGGTATCAATTTGCAACGATTCAAGCAAGTAGAGTACATCCTCAGTAGCTACGTTGCCAGTTGAACCAGGCGCAAATGGACAGCCCCCAAGTCCTCCAGCAGATGTATCAAAGCGGTCGATGCCAGCCTGTAGCGCGGAGTAAATATTCGCCAGACCTAATTTACGTGTATCGTGAAAATGCGCGGTGATTAATACGTTAGGAAACTGTTCTTTCAACGAGTGAAATAATGAATAGCTCGCTGCAGGATTTGCCATTCCGTCTGTATCGGCTACGCTTAATTCATCCACACCTATGTCGCTAAATTTCCGACATAAGTCCAACGTCTTCTCTGGTGCAATAAATCCTTCATATGGACAGTGGAAAGCTGTGGAAATGCAAGCGCGAACGAAATATCCATCTTTTTTTAATTGGTCAATTAACGGCAGTAACGAAGCGACACTTTCTGCTGTTGTTTGATTAATATTTTTTTTGTTAAATGTATCACTAACGCCTACAAAAACTGCCATGCTCTTAGCGCCAGCTTCTTTTGCTGTAGCAATTCCTTTAGCATTCGGTGTTAAGACAAATTGTCTACCTTTTTTTACTACTTGCTGCATAATTACTGTGGAATCCGCCATTTGCGGTACCCATTTAGGTGATACGAATGAAGTAACTTCCATTTCTTGAATCCCTGCTTGCTGTAATGCGTGAATAAAGGATAGCTTTGCTTCTGTCGGGATACTGTTTTTTTCATTTTGCAATCCATCGCGAGGTCCAACCTCGATTAGTGTCACATTCTTTGGTAAACTAAACATAATCATCCCTCCCTTTTACTATTGTACGTAAAAACGAAGAGTAAGGGCAATGCAAAACGCTTACTAAATTCGGGTTATGAAAAGAGTTGGGATCGGACTATACAAAATGAAAGAAAGTAGTGAGGAATATGGCTAAGAAAATGAAAAAACAACAACATAAGCAGCATTCTAATCAACAACAGAAAGTAACAGATGAATCCGCGACTTCCCTCTCGGATTTAGTAAGTGATGACGTACTGGCGAAATTGAAAAATGCAAAGCAGCATTTAACGGTGGCTGAAGAAAAGAAAAAAGAGCAAGAAAAAGAACAAAGAATACAAGAACGGAAAGACCGTGAAAAAAATAAAACTTTTGAAGAGTTACTAGAAGAGTATGGCGACAGTGGAGCAAAATATTAAGTCAGTTTACCAAATAGCATGTAGTTACGCTATAATGAATTGTAAAAGGGCAATTCATTAAAGGGTTACCCAGTATAGGGGGATATCATGAAATTTCTATATATAGTGTATTGTGAAAAAAATGCAGTCCACCAACTACAGTTATCGAAAGAAATGGTTTATAAAGTCCACCAAGCGCCTATTGAACATGCGGTTGTGGCGTGGATCCGAAAAAACGTAGTGTTGCCTATAGAGATTGATGGGGTTACATATTTTGAATTTCCTAAAGTAAAGGTGAAACTACTTTACGATATTCTACTAAAAGCACACGCTGAACAGTCAGCGGATTCATCCCGTCCGTGGAAGTATCTCCCCATTCCTAGCGAAGTAGGGTATCCTTATAAACTAGCGGAGTACGAGAAAGAATATGGTCTAATTTACTATGAATCGCTTTATAAATACATAACCGTGTTTGGAATCATTTTAAATATCTTTGATTTTGACAACAAACGATTACTAGTGTGCATACAATAAAGAGTTTATATAATAAGTAGTATGAATGTACGGTTCAGGAGGGATAATATGAAGCAGATTGATTTGGAGTTATATGAATACTTGGTATCTAAACTTCCTGAAATAACAGAAGCGTGGCTAGCGATGAGAAAAGTGGAAGAAGGATCGATTTATTCACTTACGGCTAGTGGGAAAATGGAAGAAAGGCTTCGTGAGCAAAATAGACTAACGATTTTGACGATTTCTAGTAGTTTATTGGAAGACACAGTGTTGTTTGAGAAAAACAAAAAAGAATGGGCGGCTGTAGTTGCACTAAGTAGAGTGAACAGTAATACGCCAATTGAAGAAGTGTTAGAAGCATTGAGCAATGTACGTTTAACGTATTGGAGATTTTTAAAAGATTTTTATGTTACGAATGAAATGCGTATTACGATTCAAGACTATGTTCGTTGGAGTGAAACGATTAACAGAGCATTTGATCAAATTTATGTAAACTTCGCAGAAACCTATAATGAATACATGAGTGCTAAAATTAACCACCAACAGACTTTGATTAATGAATTAAGCTCTCCAGTCATTAAATTAACACCTAACATTGGGGTTGTTCCTTTGATTGGTGATATGGATGAATTACGGGCGCACATCATGTTGCAAAGTATTCCTGAGAAATGTTTAGAAGCTGATATTACTCATTTGTTTATAGATTTGTCAGGTGTTTCCGTAATTGACACATTAGTAGCTCAACAGATTTTTCAGATTACACAAGTACTTGCATTACTTGGCACGAAATCCACAATTACAGGAATACGTCCGGAAATTGCACATGCTTCAACAGAACTAGGTCTAGATTTCTCAAATATCCAGACATTTAGTTCACTGCAACAAGCGTTTGCAAAAGAATTTAAAATCATGGAAAATTAAAAACCAGGTCATTCCATTATTTTGGAATGACCTGGTTTTTACGATCGTTACTGATTTTTTGTTTGAAAGTCTACCATGAACTGTTGTAATGCTTGGCAAGCTGCATATGGAACTGCATTGTATGCAGAAGCACGGCATCCACCTACAGAACGGTGTCCGTTTAAGCCGACAAATCCAGCTTCTTTTGCTTCTTGTAAAAACTGCTTTTCAAGTTGCTCATCAGCTACACGGAATGTAATATTCATAAGTGAACGGCTATTCTTTTCTGCATGTCCTGTATAGAAGCCATTGCTATTGTCAATTACATCATAAATTAGCTTTGCTTTTTCTTCGTTATTCTTCGCGATTTTTTCTAGTCCACCTTGTTGCTCCATCCATCCCAACACTTCACCTAACATATAAATCCCAAAGGAAGGTGGTGTGTTATATAGTGAATTATTTGAAGCATGTGTACTGTATTTCAAAATAGTTGGAATAGTTGAATTTGCATTTTCCAATAAATCTTTGCGAATAATTGCAACTGTTACACCGGAAGGGCCTAGATTTTTTTGTGCACCAGCATAAATCATACCGAATTTACTAACATCTATTGGACGTGACAAAATATCACTAGACATATCTGCGATTAACGGAACGTTTCCAGTCTCAGGGAACTCGTGGAACTGAGTACCGAAAATTGTGTTATTTGATGTGATGTGAACATATGCATCTTGCTCATCATACTGAATTTCTTCAGTAGAAGGGACACGGTTGTAGTTCGTTTCTTTTGTAGAAGCTGCTTCGTACACTTCACCAATCATTTTACCTTCTTTAAGTGCTTTATCAGACCAAGCACCAGACATAATGTAGCTTGCCTTTTTACCTTCTGCAAGGAAATTCATTGGAACCATTGCAAATTGAAGGCTTGCTCCACCTTGTAAAAATAATACTTCATAGTTTTCTGGAATTGAGAACAATGAACGTAAGCGTGTAATTGCTTGATTATGTACTTCTTCATAAGTAGCGCTACGGTGGCTCATCTCCATAATTGACATTCCTGATGATTTGAAATCAACGAGCTCCGACTGTGCTTTTTCTAACACTTCATGTGGAAGAGCGGATGGACCCGCGTTAAAGTTATATACAGACTTCTGGTTACTCAACAAAATCACTCCTTCATAAATTTACAACACTAAGGTAAAGTATATATGAAAAAATGAACATGTGGAATAGATATCTGTAGTTTCACAATAAATACACTTTTAATCTTATGGCGCTATTGTTTGTTTACATGGAAACTTGGGTAAATTGTTAGCAAATGAAATATATAGTTGATATACGACATTTAATAAAACCGTAAGAAAGTCGTGGAGGAGATGTCATGAAAACAGACGGCAGAAGAAAAAGTTCAAATGTTGAAGATAGAAGAGGTAGAGGTAGGGGCGGAGGAGGGGCTATTGCATTAGGCGGTGGCGGCCTAGGTATTGTCGGTATTATTCTTTTTTTAATACTAGGTGGTAACCCAACAGACTTACTAGATAATAGTGCTACAAAGACCGATCAGCCCTATGTGGAGACAGAACAAGAACGCGAATTAGCTGAATTTGTTTCGGTCGTATTAGCTGACACGGAAGATATTTGGACAGAACTATTCCAGCAACAAGGTCTTCAATACGAAAACCCTACATTGGTTCTTTATACAGGGCAGGTGGACACAGCGTGTGGATACGGAAGTGCTGCTGCTGGACCCTTTTATTGCCCGGGTGATAGGAAACTCTATATCGATTTGGAATTTTACAATGAACTACAGTCTTCCTTCAAAGCACCTGGAGACTTTGCGATGGCTTACGTTGTCGCGCATGAAGTAGGTCACCATGTGCAAACATTGTTAGGGATTTCTGATCAAGTCATGCCGTTACGGAAAAAAATGAGTGAGGAAGAATTTAATAAATACTTAGTGCGATTTGAATTACAAGCAGATTACTTTGCGGGTGTCTGGGCACATCATGCACAAGGTCGCGGGTACTTGGAAAAAGGGGATTTGCAAGAAGCAATTACTGCAGCAGGAGCTGTTGGAGACGACACGATTCAAAAAAGAGCAAGGGGCTATGTCGTGCCAGAAAGCTTCACCCACGGTTCAGCGAAACAACGTATCTATTGGTTTGAACATGGATTTGAGTTAGGTACAATTAAAGGCGGAGACACATTTAATCAAATAGAAAAATAAACAAACGCCACTCATTCCTAATCTGAACGAGTGGCGTTTGTTATTTAGTTCGTTACAAGAATATTGTTATGGCAGAAGGAACTATTACTACTTGTACATCAAGTAATCTATTCATATGAACACGGATCAATATTGGCCGTTGCAAATGTATCAAGGATTTGTGCGTTGCCTAGTTTGATTCTTTCAGGATGCGTGTACAAATTAAAAGTTGAACCACGAATAAAACCAACTGTCGTAATTCCAAGATCTTCAGCTAGTGTTAATGCTAATTCAGTAGGAGCAGACTTTGATAAAACAATCTCGCAGCCGATTTTTGCTACTTTTAATAAAATTTCCGATGAGATTCGACCGCTGAAAACGATTATTTTATTACGTACTGGAATCTGGTTCTTTAAACAATGTCCATATATTTTATCAAGTGCATTATGTCGTCCTATGTCCATTCTAGATAAAAGAAGTCCATCTGGATCACATAATGCCGCATTATGGACACCACCAGTATGCCGAAACATTTCTGCCTGTTCTTCCATCTCGTTCATCAAAGAAAAAATTTGTTCAGGTGTTAGCTGTACCGATCGGTCATTCATTTTTTTAGCAGTCAACGCATCGCTTGCAAAGATAAACCCTTGTCTGCTCATACCGCAACATGATGTGATATAGCGCTTATTCTGTAATTGTTCAAAGAAAGGATAGACTTTGTCTGTTTTTACGTAAATAAAGCCATTTTCCAAATCCAAATGAATATCTTTAATTTGCTCCCACTTTGGCACAACGCCTTCAGATGCCAAAAAGCCGACTATCATATCCTCGATATACTCTGGTGTACAAACGATGGTCGCAAACTCTTGGCCATTCAGCTTAATTGTTACCGCGAATTCTGTAGCTACTTGATCGTTTTTCACACTAGATCGACCGTTTTGGT
>NZ_JAPMIW010000005.1:29710-144289 GCF_033088395.1 Sporosarcina sp. GW1-11
ATTCAATTGCTCGATCAAATAGAAATACTGAAACCGCAATATCATCATCAATTTTAAAATCACTGAATAAGTGTAGAAATTTTGCACCCACTAGTTCTTCTAAGCCTTCTGGAGGTTGTTCATCATAGACCGCCTGTATCATTGATGTACGTGCTCCATGAACAATTTTTTTCCCTTCTGGCGTTCTTGCAATAAATTTTTCTGTCGGAGTTAGATTGCCGTAAAGAGTAGATACCGCCATATTGCCGATAAAAATTGTATGAATTCGTTCGGGACCTTTACCGAATAAGTCTTTTCTTAGCTTGCGAATAATATCATTGAACTCGTGAACTTTTTTCATTTTATATCTCCTATTCTATATTTACTGAATAATCGGAAATTCACAGTGTGGGCATTGTATTAAATGCTCTATTACTTTATACTAAACAAAGAGCTGTTGAAACACTAGTACGTGAATGCTAGGCTTTCATCTGTCTACTTGTAATAGTAAATACGGATTGGTTCTTTAGCAAGTCCTGTTAAGAGACTATTCCACCATGAAAAAAATTCCGTTTAAACCGGTTTTTTCATGGTGGATTTTTATTTAAAAAGGAGGATACCAAGATGGCTATTTCAATAAACGACAAATGTTTTGACTTCAAAGCGGGATCAACATTAATACAAATAATGAATGAGAATAATATAGAGCATCCTCAAATCTGTCATTTGCCTGAAGTCGATCCGATTCAAACATGTGACACATGTATCGTGGAAGTGAACGGAAAATTAACACGTGCTTGTTCCACGAAAGCCGTAGATGGCATGGATGTCCAATTGGCTTCTCCACGTGCAAAAGCAGCACAAACGGAAGCGATGGATAGAATATTAGAAAATCATTTATTGTATTGTACCGTATGCGATAACAATAATGGCAACTGTAAAGTTCATAATACTGTGGCGTTGATGGAAGTGGAACATCAAAAATATCCATATGAACCGAAATGTTCAAAAGATGCCGTGGATTTTACACACCCATTTTATCGTTACGACCCGAATCAGTGTATCGCTTGTGGTCAATGTGTAGAAGTGTGTCAGAACCTTCAAGTGAACGAAACGCTATCGATTGATTGGGAGCGCGATCGTCCAATTGTATTGTGGGATGGCGGCGCGAAGATTAATGACTCTTCTTGTGTTGGCTGTGGCCATTGTATTACGGTCTGTCCATGTAATGCTTTAATGGAAAAAACGATGCTCGGTGAAGCAGGGTTCATGACGAAGATGAGCGACGAACTGATGGAGCCAATGGTTGATTTGATCAAAAAAGTCGAGCCGGGTTACAGCAGCATCCTGGCTGTCTCTAATATAGAGTCTGCTATGCGAGAATCAAAAATCAACAAAACAAAAACAGTTTGCACATTTTGCGGGGTAGGTTGTTCATATGAAGTATGGACAAAAGACCGTAAAATCTTGAAAATACAGCCCGTTTCTGAAGCGCCAGTGAATCAGATATCTACATGTGTTAAAGGTAAGTTTGGTTGGGATTTTGTGAATAGCGAAGAAAGAATCACTACGCCATTAATCCGTAAAGGTGATGAGTTTGTCGAAGCCTCATGGGAAGAAGCACTGGATCTAGTTGCGGAAAATCTTGGAAAAATTCGTGATGAACATGGTAGAGATGGAATTGGTGTCATTTCTTCCTCCAAAATTACTAATGAAGAAAACTACGTCATTCAGAAATTTGCCCGTCAAGTATTCAAGACGAACAACGTAGACAACTGCTCACGTTACTGCCAGTCCCCCGCAACGGATGGATTATTCCGAACAGTAGGAATGGGTGGCGATGCAGGAACGATAAAAGATATAGCACAAGCGGGGCTCGTCATTATCATAGGGGCAAACCCTGCGGAAGGTCATCCAGTACTTGCGACTCGTGTAAAACGTGCACATAAATTATATGATCAAAAACTAATTGTAGCGGATCTTCGAAAGCATGAAATGGCAGAACGTGCAGATATCTTTATGACACCTCAGCAAGGTACCGATCAAGTCTGGCTAATGGCAGTGACAAAATATCTAATTGATCAAGGGTGGCATGATCAACAGTTTATCGAAGAGAACGTTTTACATTTTGAAGATTTCAAAACGGTACTCGAACGTTATACGCTTGAGTATGCCGAAGAAGTGACAGGGATTTCAAAAGAAGTCTTAATCCATACAGCACAATTAATTCGCGATGCAGATGGAACGTGTATTCTATGGGGAATGGGCGTAACGCAAAATACCGGTGGATCTGATACGTCGGCAGCGATTTCAAACTTATTGCTGGCAACAGGAAATTATCGTCGTCCAGGTGCAGGGGCTTATCCTTTACGCGGTCATAATAACGTACAAGGCGCATGTGATATGGGGAGCTTACCTGGATGGTTGCCAGGCTATCAACATATTACTGATGATGCTGCGAGAGAAAAATTCGAACGTGCTTACGGTGTAGAAATAGAAGGGAAGCCAGGACTAGATAATATCCAGATGCTTCATTCCATTGACGAAGGTGTAATGAAAGGCATGTATATCGTAGGGGAAGATATGGCGTTAGTTGACTCAAACGCTAACTATGTACATGACGTTCTATCGAAACTGGACTTCTTAGTAGTGCAAGATATTTTCTTCTCACGTACAGCACAGTATGCAGATGTCATTTTACCTGCTGTACCTTCGCTTGAAAAGGATGGTACTTTCACGAATACAGAACGACGTGTTCAGCGATTGTATAAAGCCTTGCCGAATAAAGGAAACTCACGCCAAGATTGGTGGATTATTCAAGAAGTTGCAAACCGTTTAGGGCAAAATTGGAACTATACACACCCACGTGATATTTTTGAGGAAATGGCGAGCTTAAGTCCGATATTTGCTGAAGCTGATTATGATGTACTTGAAGGTTGGGGTAGTTTCCTTTGGGGTAGTTTAGAAGGAAAGAGTACTCCGCTATTATATACAGAAGGATTTAATTTCCCGGATAAAAAAGCACGTTTTGCATTATCTGATTGGGTGGAACCAGTGAAATTCCCAGATGAGTTTGATCTCCATATTAATAATGGCCGGATGCTCGAACATTTCCATGAAGGAAATATGACGAATAAATCTGAAGGAATTCAAGAGAAAGTTCCGAATATTTATGTGGAAATTTCACCGGAGTTAGCACAAGAGCGCGGAGTAGTGACTGGCACGTATGTCCGTCTAGTATCTCCGTACGGTGCATTGAAACTACCAGCACTTGTGACGGCGCGTGTTCAGAAGAATGAGTTGTTTTTACCGATGAACTCTGTAGACAAAAAATCAGCAATTAACTTTTTGACAGGCCCTGCAACGGATCAACGTACGAATACACCGGCTTACAAGCAGACGATGGTTCGTATGGAAGTGCTACAACAAATAGGTGAGAATCCACTACCGAAGACCAATCATCGAGATAAGAAACGTCATCCTCAAAATGGCGTAGAAGTAAATCGCAAGTGGAACAGACCTGGCTATGTTCAATTAACGGATCAATAAATGTGAGGTGAATAAGTATGGCGGCACCGATAACTTCTATTAAGAGAACAGAACGTACAGAAATAGAACTACAGCAAGAGAAATTGGCTGATCTACAGAAGTTGATAGCAGAGCAAGAAGAATCTTTGCGGAAAATTATGGAAATCACTGGTGAGTTGCATAGTATTGGAGCTTTGGATGCACTACAGGCAATGCTTCAAGCAAAAGAAAAAATTGCTAGTATCGCAGTGGATCAAGTTTCTAGAGAACCGGTCACGAATATGCTGAATAACTTGTTGGCGGCTGCAGGTACATTAACTGCGATTAGTCCAGCGACAGTCCAGCAACTATCTCATAGCGTCCAGCAAGGATTGAACGAAGCGGAGAAAGGTGTGGAGGAAGGACAAAAAACAGGTGTCCTTCAATTGATGAAGTCTATAAATGATCCGGACGTTAATCGCGCCTTAACTTTTGGGATGAACTTTCTTAAAGGGATGGGTAAAGGTCTAAATGATCCAATGGAATAACAAACCTTTGCGAAAAGATAGCAGATGCTTCATACTAGGGTATAAGTATAAAAAGAATTTCTCCAGTGTCCTTTCTGTAAGGAAACTGGAGAAATTTATCTGATTAGAAGTAAACGAAAGATTCAACTTAATTAGTAGGAGATGGAAAAAATATGTCAATCAAAAGTCAAGTAGCAACACAATTACAAGAACAATCTGCAACACTTAAAAATATCGGAAGACTACTCGTCAAATGTTCAGATAAACCCGGTATCGTTGCAGCTGTTTCTACGTTTTTGCTGAATCACCAAGCGAATATCGTGGAATCCAGCCAATACTCTACGGATCCTGAAGGCGGCATGTTTTATCTTCGTATCGAATTCCATGCGGAACATTTGTTGCAAAAGAAAGAGCAACTTGAACTAGATTTTCAAAAAGTAGCAGATGAGCATGACTTGGAATATCGTTTCTCTTACGCTGTAGAGTTAAAGCGTACAGCTATTTTTGTTTCTAAAGAGCCTTACTGTTTAATGGAACTTCTATGGGAATGGCAAAACGGCGATTTAAATACCGATATCGTCGTAGTCATCAGTAACCACGAAGATGCACGTGGTATGGTCGAAGCACTCGGCATTCCGTTCCATTATATACCTGCCAATAAAGACATCCGTCAAGACGTGGAAAAGCAGCAAATCAAGTTAATGGAAGAGTATGATGTCGATGTACTCGTACTGGCGCGTTATATGCAAATTCTAACTCCAGATTTCGTTAGTCATTTCCCGAATCAAATCATCAACATCCACCACTCGTTCCTGCCTGCTTTCATCGGAGCAAAGCCTTACGAGAGAGCATTCGGTCGTGGTGTAAAACTGATCGGAGCAACTTCGCATTATGTTACGAATGATTTAGACGAAGGCCCAATCATCGAACAAGACATCGAGCGAGTCGATCACCGTGACGATGTCGTTCAGTTAAAGAAAATAGGCCGTACGATTGAGCGTCGCGTGCTTGCGCGTGCAGTGAAATGGCATATCGAAGACCGTATTATCGTAGAAAACAATAAAACAATCGTCTTCCATTAATAATAGGAAAGATCCCGCCTCTAGTTAGTGGCGGGATCTTTTTAATGTATAGGAGACTTAAATGTAGCTCCATGTGTTTCTTGTGTGTTCATAATCGTTAAAAAAGCCGATGGATCGATGTCGGTGGCGATTTGCTTAAGCTTAGAGATTTCTAGTCGTGTGACCACAACGTAGATTACATCTTTTTCATTATCGGTATAGCCACCACGACCATGTAATTTTGTAATGCTTCGGCCGAGTCGTAAACGAATGGCTTCACCCATCTCCTCGTATTCATCCGAAATGATAATGACGGCTTTTGTCTCGTCTAAACCTTGAATGACGATATCGATTGCTTTGGATGCGATGTAATAAGTTATGATGGAATACATTGCTTTCTCCGGACCGAGTACAAAACCTGCCCAACCGAAGATGAAAAGGTTGAAGAACATGACAAACTCTCCGACACTATATGGTATTTTACGCGTCAACAAAATTCCGAGAATTTCTGTTCCGTCTAATGCCCCTCCGTTACGAATGATCGTTCCAACACCTGCTCCAAGTAATAAACCACCGAATACCGTCGCAAGTAATGGATCCGTCACGAAAGGACCCAATTTTTTAAGTGGAAATTCAACAATCGCAAGTAAAGCAATCGCATATGAAGAAGAGATAAAGAAGTTCTTCCCGATATGTTTATAGCCGAAAAATAGGAATGGAAGATTACATAGTAAGATCAGGATCCCAAAAGGTATACCTGTTATGAAATTTAGTATTAGTGCTATCCCAATAATCCCGCCATCAATGACCGAATTCGGTATTAGAAATAAATCCAATGCAATAGCTGTGACGACTACCCCGATAGAAATAAATAAATAGCGTCTAAGCAAATGTCCTATCGTTTCCTTTTTATGCTGTTTACTCATAAAACTCCCCTTTTCTACACCCCATACGTTTTATTTTAACGGATTGTAAAGCAAGAACCTAGTAAGAATTAAAAGTAATTCATTTTCTTCTAAAATTCATTACGAATCATTTTTCTTTTATGGGCATAAGATGACATATCACAGCCTACTTGGAGGAGATACGTTGGATATTATAAATCAGCTGCATAACTATCGTAAAGAAGAAAATGAATTGAAGTGGGAAGGAACATTTAAAGAGTATTTGGAATTACTGAAAGAACGTAAAGAAGTCGCACAAACGGCTCATTCACGAATCTATGAAATGATTGCGAGTGCAGGTGTAGAAAAGCAAAATGGACGCAATGTGTATAAATTCTTTAATGAAGAAATGTTTGGTCTAGAAGAGTCCATTGAACGCTTAGTAGAAGAATATTTTCATCCTGCAGCGAAGCGTTTAGATGTTAAAAAACGTGTATTACTGTTGATGGGGCCGGTTAGTGGTGGGAAATCTACTATTGTGACAATGTTAAAAAGAGGTTTAGAGCAGTATTCTCGTACCGATGAAGGGGCGGTTTACGCGATAAAAGGTTGTCCGATGCATGAGGATCCTTTACATCTGATTCCGACTCCGTTGCGAGAATCTTTTTATAAAGAATATGGGATTCGTATTGAAGGCAGTCTATCTCCATTAAATAGCTTGCGTCTTGAAGAAGAGTATGAAGGTAGGATAGAAGATGTAGTGGTGGAAAGAATTTTATTTTCTGAGGATCGTAGAGTGGGAATTGGTACATTCACACCGTCTGATCCGAAATCTCAAGATATTGCAGATTTAACTGGAAGTATCGACTTTTCCACAATTGCCGAATATGGCTCTGAATCAGATCCACGTGCGTATCGATTTGATGGAGAGTTAAATAAAGCGAATCGGGGCTTGATGGAGTTCCAGGAAATGCTTAAGCTAGATGAAAAGTTCCTGTGGCATTTATTGTCGTTGACGCAAGAAGGAAATTTCAAGGCGGGAAGATTTGCGCTTATCAGTGCCGACGAATTAATTGTCGCGCATACGAACGAAACCGAGTACCGCTCATTCATCAGCAATAAAAAGAATGAAGCGTTACACTCTCGATTAATTGTTATTCCTATTCCTTATAATCTTAAAGTGAGCGCAGAGGAAAAAATCTATCAAAAGATGATTCAGGAAAGTGATATGGCTCATGTTCACATTGCGCCACATGCGTTACGGGTGGCTGCGATATTCTCGGTTTTGTCCCGTTTAAAAGCTTCCAAGAAACAAGGCGTTGACCGATTGAAAAAACTGCGTCTATATGATGGCCAAAGTGTGGAAGGCTTTAATGATGCGGATACGGAAGAGTTGAAGAATGAATTTATGGATGAAGGAATGGATGGCGTCGATCCACGTTACGTCATCAACAGAATTTCATCTGCAATCATTCGTAAAGAAGTGCCGAGTATCAATGCGCTCGATGTATTGCGTTCATTGAAGGACGGCTTTGATCAACATGCGTCAATTTCTGCTGAAGATCGCGATACGTATATGAATTATATTTCCATGGCACGTAAGGAATATGATGAAATAGCGAAAAAGGAAGTCCAAAAAGCGTTTGTTTATTCATATGAAGAATCTGCCAAAACATTAATGGATAATTATTTGGATAATGTAGAAGCGTTCTGTAATAAAAATAAATTACGTGATCCGTTAACAGGTGAAGAAGTGAGTCCTGATGAAAAGTTAATGCGCTCTTTAGAAGAGCAAATTGGTATTTCAGAGAATGCGAAGAAAGCATTCCGTGAAGAGATCTTGATCCGTATTTCTGCCTATGCACGGAAAAGCCAGCGCTTTGACTACCGGTCGCATGATCGACTGCGTGAAGCGATTCAAAAGAAGTTATTCGCTGATTTGAAGGATGTAGTGAAGATCACGACGACCTCAGCTACACCAGATGAGACACAGCTTAAAAAGATGAACGAGGTCGTCGCACGTCTCGTAGATGAGCATGGCTATAACTCTGTCTCGGCTAATGAACTTTTGCGGTATGTTGGTAGTTTATTGAATCGATAATTAAAAGTTAGGAACAGACACTATGTCACACGATGACTACAATGATGGCACAAGCCACGCCCGTCAAGTGAATGTAGCGAGAGCTGTAACGTAGAACGGCATTTGCTATAAATCCTGGACCACTCACAGAGTACCCATTTTGAATAGGCGTATTTACTATGCAAAAAACAAGAAAACAAGGTCCTTCACCGGATCTTGTTTTTTTGTTTCCTCACCATTTTGTCAATATTCAAACAGCTGATGCATAGGATAAGGAAACAAATTGTTCGAGAGATAGGCGGGGATTCGAATGGAAGAACAAGAGAACAGTCGATTCGTTGTTACTGAGGAAAATTGGACACTCCATCGCAAAGGCCACCAGGATCAGCAACGCCATCTAGATAAAATTAAAGAAGTATTACAAAGTAACTTACCAGACTTGATCAGTGAAGAGAGTATTATTCTTTCAAATGGAAAAGATGTAGTGAAAATCCCGATTCGTTCATTGGATGAATTTAAAATTCGTTACAACCACGATAAGTCCAAGCACGTTGGCCAAGGGCAAGGAGATAGTGCAGTCGGCGATGTAGTAGCGCAAGGAGAGCAACAGGCACAACCAGGGGAAGGTAAAGAAGCTGGAGATCAACCAGGTCAAGACATCTATGAAACGGAAGTGTCTATGGAAGAGTTGGAAGAAATGTTCTTCAAGGAATTGGAACTACCAGACTTGGAACAAAAAGAACAATCAGTTACGACGATTGAAGATATTGACTTTACGGATATACGCAAAAAAGGATTGATTGGTAATATAGATAAAAAACGTACATTACTTTCAGCTATTAAGAGAAATGCGATGAAAGGTAAAGCTGAAATTGCCCCAATTATGGAAGACGATCTGCGATTTAAAACATGGAACCCTATAGAAAAGCCACAGTCCAAAGCAGTCGTACTCGCAATGATGGATACGAGTGGCTCAATGGGGAAATTTGAGAAGTATATGGCGAGAAGCTTTTTCTTCTGGATGACGAAATTCTTACGTACAAAGTATGAAACGGTAGATATCGAATTTATCGCACACCATACAGAAGCCAAAGTCGTGACGGAGGAAAACTTTTTCAATAAAGGAGAGAGCGGTGGAACGAGGTGCTCTTCTGCTTACGAAAAAGCATTGCAAGTTATTAAGGAATCGTATCCACCAGCTAGTTATAATATTTATCCTGTACACTTTTCAGATGGTGAGAATATGACGAGTGATAATCGTAAATGCTTGGATTATGTAGATGAATTATTATCCATTTCCAATATGTTTGGCTACGCAGAAGTGAATGAGCATCGCAGAATGTCAACGCTTATGTCAGTTTATAAATCAATCGAGCATCCTAAATTTAATTACTATATTTTGCAAAAGAATCGCGATGTCTACTTTGCGCTGAAGAAGTTTTTCGAAAAGCGAAAGGAGGGATTCCGCTGACTGAACAACTAGCATTAGAACGTGCGATTGCTGAGATTACGGAAATTGCCAGTGGATTTGGATTAGACTTTTATCCGATGCGCTATGAAATTTGTCCGGCAGATATCCTCTATACATTCGGTGCATACGGTATGCCGACACGATTTACACATTGGAGCTTCGGTAAACAGTTCCATAAAATGAAACTCCAATATGACGTTGGATTAAGTAAAATTTATGAGTTAGTCATTAATTCAAATCCTTGCTACGCATTTTTATTGAATACGAATAGCTTGATTCAAAATAAATTAATCATTGCGCATGTACTGGCGCATTGCGATTTCTTTAAAAATAATATTTACTTCTCCAAAACACGTAAAGATATGGTGGAAAGTATGGCGGCGACAGCAGAACGCATAGCAGACTATGAAATTCTCTATGGCAAGCAGCGTGTGGAAACATTTTTAGATGCCGTGCTAGCGATTCAAGAGCATGTGGATCCAAGTATGTCAAGAGACGCTAAACCAGCCTCTTCTATATTTGATAAACCGAAGCCTAAACGCGCAGCCTACGATGATTTATGGGACTTGGATCATCGGCCAATGGTTGGACAGCAGGCAATTGAAATGAATAAGAAAAATCCACCGCAGCAAGAGAAAGATGTATTGCTATTTATTTTAGAGAACAGCCGAAACTTAACTAGCTGGCAAGGCGATATATTGACGATGCTACGTGAGGAAATGCTCTACTTTTGGCCGCAGTTAGAAACGAAAATTATGAACGAAGGCTGGGCATCCTACTGGCATCAGCAAATCTTACGGCAAATGGACTTAACGCCAGCAGAGACGATTGAATTTGCGAAACTCAATGCCAGCGTTCTACAGCCTTCAAAGACTACGATTAATCCGTATTATCTCGGTGTAAAAATGTTTGAAGATATCGAGAAGCGCTATGATGCGTTAGCTAAAGAAGCAGAATTTCGTGGAGAACAGACAACTACAGGACGTGAGAAAATTTTCGAAGCACGTGAAATTGAAAATGACACATCGTTCATCCGCAACTATTTAACCGATGACTTGATTAAGCAAGAAGATATGTACGTCTTTCAAAAGCAGGAAAATCTATATAAAATATCCGACAAGCAAACTGATAACGTCCGCAACCAGTTAATCGGTATGCGAGTGAATGGAGGCTTTCCTTATATTGTCGTAGAAGACGGTGATTACATGCGAAACGGAGAACTTTACCTCGTTCATCGATACGAAGACACCGAACTAGACCTTCCTTACTTGGAACATGTATTACCTCATATACACCATCTATGGGGGCGCATCGTCCATTTAGAAACTGTGTTAGAAAATAAGTCGCTCGTATTCTCATATGATGGGCATAAAGTGTTTAGACGCTCTAAATAAAATGTTCGACTTAAGAATAGACACCCGTCTATTCTTTTTCTATGGAAAAGAAGCATTCATTAACGAAGGAAAGGCTTTTCATTTCATCCGTCTAATGGTATTTTTAAAGTATATTAACTCGTTAACGTGATAAAGAGTTAGAAAAAGGGGGAAACAAAGTGAAGAAAATTTCATTTGCGTTATTGGTAGCTGCAATGCTTTTAGTAATGGCAGGCTGTTCGGACAAGTCGACAGACGTAGAAAAGTCAACGGATGCTGGAAATGACAAAGAAATCATCGTCGGTGTAGACGACAAGTTTGCACCTATGGGCTTCCGTGACGACAAGAATGAACTAGTCGGATTCGATATCGAAATGGCAACAGCAGCCGCTGAGCATATGGGTGCTACGGCAAAATTCCAGCCAATCGACTGGAAGACGAAAGAAACAGAACTAAGCAGTGGTCGTATTGATTTAATTTGGAATGGCTACACGATTACAGATGAGCGTAAAGAAAAAGTATTATTCACAAAACCTTATTTAGATAATAATCAAGTGGTTGTTACGTTAGCTGACTCAGCTATTAACGCGATTGAAGATTTAGAGGGTAAAGAAGTCGGCGTACAAGCACTTTCTTCTGCAGGTCCTGCACTAGAGAGCCACCCAATTCATGAAAAAGTGAAAAAAGTCACGGAGTTTGCGGATAACGTACTCGCATTGACAGATTTGAAAACAGGTCGTTTGGATGCAGTCGTTATCGATGAAGTAGTTATCGATTACTACATTACATCAGAAGAAGGCGTATTTAAGAAATTAGACGGTTCATTGGCTGTTGAAGAATACGGAATCGGCGTTAAAAAAGGTAACGAAAAATTGCTTGAAGATCTTCAAAAAGCATTGGATACAATGAATGAAGATGGAACAGCAGCGGAAATCTCCACAAAGTGGTTCGGTGAAGACAAAGTCCTTCGTTAATCTAAAAAAAATATTGTATGCCACAGAAGGCTAATAATAGTTAACTTTCTGTGGCATTATAATGAAGAAATATCATGAACCGCAGAAGGTTTTTTGGAGGAATTTAAAATGACTTATGAATATTTTATGTCTATGCTGATCCCGATGCTCGAAGGAGCCAAAGCGACTGTTCTATTGTTTGTGCTCGCTATTGTACTTTCGATTCCGCTCGGTTTTTTGCTAACGCTTGCCGTAAGAAGTAGTATTAAACCAATTTCTTTTTTGGCGCAGACGTATATTTATGTGATGCGTGGGACTCCTTTGTTATTGCAGCTATTGTTCTTTGTGTTTGGTTTACCACTTCTTCCGGTAATTGGAGAATATTTAGTGTTAGATCGTTTTGTAGCTGCGACGCTCGCGTTTATTTTGAACTACGCAGCATACTTTGCTGAAATCTTTCGTGGAGGATTGTTGTCTATAGATAAAGGACAATACGAAGCTTCGCAAGTTCTTGGATTATCTAAATGGCAGACGACTGTTCGTGTCATTTTACCGCAAATGTTCCGCGTGACTTTGCCCCCAATTGCCAATGAATCGGTTTCATTAGTTAAAGACACAGCACTTTTATATGCGGTGGCGGTTCCTGAATTGCTCCACTATGCTCAGACAGTGGTCAATCGGGATTTCACGATTATTCCCTTTTTTATTGCGGCGGGGATTTACTTGCTAATAGCTTTTGGGTTGACGATTGTGTTCAAATATTTGGAGAGAAAGCTGCAATACGATTAAGGAGAGAAAACTATGTCTTTCATTGAAGTGCGTAATTTACAGAAATCATTCGGACCTTTAGAAGTGTTAAAAGATATTTCATTTGATGTAGAAAAAAATGATGTTTTAGCAATTATTGGACCTTCGGGATCAGGGAAAAGTACGATGCTCCGTAGTTTGATCCAATTGGAGCAAGTCGGAGGCGGCAGTATTTTAGTTGATGGCGATTATTTGGTGAACAATGGGGTCTACGCAAATCCAGCAGATAGTAAAAGAATTAATGGTAAAATGGGGATGGTTTTCCAACAATTCAATCTATTTCCGCACTTGACTGTCAAACAAAACTTAGAGTTAGCACCTAAATTAGTGAAAAAGGAAAAAGCTAAAGAATACAGTGAGCGAGCAGTTGAACTGCTAGAGAAAGTAGGACTTGCTGCAAAACAAGATGAATTGCCATCTAGATTGTCTGGAGGTCAAAAACAACGTGTGGCAATTGCACGGGCGTTAATGATGAATCCTGAAATATTATTATTTGATGAACCCACTTCCGCACTCGATCCACAATTGACGAAAGAAGTGCTACACGTTATGAAAAATCTAGCAGAAGAACATATGACGATGATAGTCGTTACACATGAAATGGAATTCGCAAGCAATGTCGCGAATCGTGTGATTTTCATGGCCGACGGTATGATCGTCGAATCAGGTAGTCCAGATGAAGTATTCAACACACCAAAACAACTACGTACGAAAGAGTTTTTAAACTATGAAATGAATGAGTAAAAACATAAAAAATAGCCTATCGCATAGAAGTTCCTACGATAGGCTGTTTTTTTGTGAGAGTTTACTTACAATATGGAATATTCCATTGACGGATAGCGAAGTAAAGTGTACGATTACGTATAATTATTGCCTTTTCTGAATATACCGACAGGCAATAGATATTATGTTAGGGGGATTTTGAATGGTGAAACGTTGGATGACTTATGCAACAGCACTTTTAAGTATTGTGCTCATTCTAGCTGCGTGTGGTGGGGAAAAGAAGTCATCAGATTCAGCAACAGATGACAAAAATGATGAAAAAGAGAGCGGTAAAGAAAAATACACGATTGGTGTCACGCAAATCGTTGAACACCCATCTTTAGATGCTGCGTTAGAAGGTTTTCAGAAAGCGATAGAAGATGCTGGTTTGGATGTTGAATATGACAAGCAAAATGCACAAAATGATAATAGTTCAAACTCAACAATTGCGAACAACTTAGCAGGTGCAGGAGTCGATTTGATTTTCGCGAACTCTACACCTAGTGCACAAGCAGCGGCTAGTGCAACACAAGATATTCCGATTATCTTCACATCAGTAACAGATGCAGTTGCAGCGGAATTGGTTGCTTCTAACGAAGAGCCCGGGGGCAATGTCACAGGAACAATTGATAACCATCCGGATGCAATTTCTAGCACAATGAAGTTTTTGAAAGATAGCTTAGGTGCAAAAAAAGTAGGTATGATCTTCAACTCTGGAGAGCAAAATTCACGTCTGCAAGTAGATTCAGTAAAAGGAATCTTGAAAGATATGGATATGGAAGTAGTTGAAGCATCTGTTGCAACATCAGCTGATGTAAAACAAGCAGCTGAATCCTTGATTGGATCAGTAGATTCATTTTATATTATCACAGACAACACAGTCGTTTCTGCTTTGGAATCAGTAATTTCAGTTGCGAATGACAATAAAATTCCGATGATGGTCGGTGAGTTCGATTCAGTTAAACGTGGCGGACTTGGTGCGTACGGTTTCGAGTACTATGACATCGGTTATGAAGCAGGACAGATGGCAGTGAAGGTTCTTACAGGAGAAGCGAAAACAGAGACATTACCTGTGCAAGTACCTCAAAACTTGAAGTTACTGTTGAACAAAAAAACTGCAGAAGCAATAGGTCTTGAAATTCAAGATGATTGGAATGCAGAAATTGTAGAATAACCAAGGAGATGATCTTGCATGTTTTCAGCTGTATTTGGCTCAGTTGAGCAGGGCATCATCTATGCGATTATGGCACTCGGAGTGTATCTTACATTCCGAGTGCTTGATTTTCCAGATTTAACAGTGGACGGAAGTTTTGTAACAGGCGCAGCTGTAGCGGCTACGATGATCGTTTTTGATTATCATCCGCTTATCGCAACACTTACCGCTATTGTAGTCGGTTTTTTTGCGGGGTGTATAACTGGATTATTACATACCAAAGGAAAGATCAATCCACTTTTATCCGGAATACTCATGATGATAGCTCTTTACTCGATAAACCTTCGGATAATGGGTCTAACTACTGAAAGTTCAGTAGGCCGCCCGAATATTCCACTTTTAAACGCAGAAACAATTTTTAGTAAGTTTCAAGGATTTTGGAGCAACCTCGGAGTAGACGAAGCGATTAATGGCTTCTTGGCTGGGTTCGGCATCGAACATTTGCCTTCAACATGGGGTACTTTATTTTTAATGATTATTGTGACGATTATTATTAAAGTCATCGCGGATTGGTTCTTACAGACAGAGTTAGGTCTAGCGATTCGTGCGACAGGCGATAATAAAAAGATGATTCGTAGTTTTTCTGCGAATACAGATACGCTAGTCATTCTGGGGCTAGGGATTTCCAATGCACTCGTTGCGTTTTCAGGTTCGTTAATCGCACAGTATGGAAAGTTTGCAGATAACGGTATGGGAATCGGTATGATTATCATCGGTTTGGCTTCTGTTATTATCGGGGAAGCAATCTTTGGAACGAAGACAATTTTCCGTACGACGCTAGCGGTTATCATAGGGGCTGTTATTTATCGAATCGTATTAGGGTTATCCCTACGTGTGAAGATTCTTGATTCAGGGGACATGAAATTGATTACTGCAGTAATTGTAATCGCAGCTTTGATCATTCCTCAGATTTTGGATAAAAGACGTGAGAAAAAACGAAAAGCACGTAGACAAGCTGAACGATTACGTATGCAAGTTTATGCTAGGGGGAATGAAGTTGCTGAAACTGGACAACATCAATAAGATTTTCAACGAGGCGACCCCAGATGAAAAAGTTGCGCTAGATCAGATCAATCTTCATTTGCGACCAGGTGACTTCGTAACGGTTATTGGGAGTAATGGCGCAGGAAAGTCAACGATGATGAATATGATTTCGGGTGCATTGACTCCAGATTTCGGGTCTATCTATATTGATAATAAGGACGTTACTCGTTTAGCAGAGTTTAAACGGTCGAAGATGATCGGACGTGTGTTCCAAGATCCAATGGCGGGAACGGCACCAACGATGACGATTGAAGAGAATTTGGCGATGGCCTATTCCCGCAATAGACTACGTTCACTCCGTCGTGGAGTAGATAAGAAGCGCAAAGATTTATTCCGAACATCGCTTGAAACTTTGCACTTGAACTTAGAGAATCGGATGACGGCAAAAGTTGGCTTACTGTCAGGCGGAGAACGTCAAGCGCTTTCTCTGTTGATGGCGACTTTCACTCAGCCGTCTATTCTCTTGCTAGATGAGCACACGGCTGCACTTGATCCTTCGCGTGCGGAATTGATCACAGATTTGACTAAGCGTCTAGTTGAGCAGGATAAGCTCACGACATTAATGGTGACGCATAATATGCAACAGGCGCTCGATCTTGGAAATCGCTTGATCATGATGGATAAGGGACAGATCATTTTGGAAGTCGAAGAAGAGCAAAAGAAAGATTTAACCATTGCGAAGTTAATGGCCGAATTCCAGCGTATACGCGGTGAACAATTAACAAGCGACGCTGCGCTATTGTCGGTATAACGAGCAAGCCCACTGTTCTTTCTTTTACACACGAAACTAAGCCGCTGCTCTAAAAATGGAGCAGTGGCCTAGTTTTTTTATTCCATTCTATTTATGCAAGTTTTGCTACTTGCTTTTTGATTTCGTGTACCCAGCCAAATGGATCTTCTTCAGTGCCGGTTTGGATATTTGTCAGTGTAGCGTAGAGCTGTTGAGAAAGTTTGCCGGTCTCGCCATTGCTGATGACCATCTTATAGCCGTCCCAGTTCAATTCGCCAACTGGAGAAATAACAGCAGCTGTGCCAGTACCGAAAATTTCTTCAAGTTCACCATTTTCATAAGCATTTTTAATTTCTTCCATCGAAATCTTTCGTTCGGCTACTGGTACATCCCAGTGACGTAATAACTGTAGGATGGATTTTCGCGTGATACCTTCTAAAATACTACCGTTGATAGCGGGGGTAACAACCTCACCATTGATTTTGAAGAAAATATTCATGCTGCCGACTTCTTCGACGTATTTTCGTTCTACACCGTCAAGCCAAAGTACTTGTGAATAGCCTGCCTGATCGGCCGCTTGTTGTGCTTTTAATGCAGAAGCATAGTTTCCTGCAGTTTTTGCGCTACCTGTACCACCTTTTGTCGCACGGACGAACTCATTTTCTACAAGGATTTTTACGGGATGAATACCTTCTTTATAGTAAGATCCAACAGGTGATAGAATCATAAAGAATTGATACTTCTTAGCTGGGGCAACACCTAGGAAAGCTTCCGTTGCAATTACAAATGGGCGTATATATAATGAAGTCCCATCTAAGGTAGGAATCCAATCTTGCTCGATTTGAAGCAATTGATTAAGTGCGTAGAGTGCGTTTTCTTCATCGATTCTTGGCATACATAGACGATCGAGTGAATAGTTAAGACGTTTCATATTTTCTTCTGGACGGAACAATCGAATTGTTCCTTCTTCCGAGCGATAAGCCTTCATACCTTCAAATACGGTTTGTCCGTAGTGCAAGACGATGGCTGCAGGATCTAAAGTTAGAGGAGCATATGGAACGATACGGTGGTTGTGCCAACCTTTCCCTTCTTCATAATCTATGGTAAGCATATGGTCCGTGAATGTCTTTCCAAAAACAAGGGTGGAAGGGTCCGGCTTTTCCTTTTTGCTTTGTGTAAGTTGAATTTGCATAGGTAATCTTGTCATGATCATCAGATCTCCTCAAAATGTAGAATATTCCGAAACTTTAATTCCGAATAAAATAATTATACAGCTTTTTTAACAAAAATAAAGTGAAAAGTTTGTGGATTTTGAAACGAATACAGTTAGGAGTGATTTTTTGAAAAAAATCATTATCATTGGAGCGGGAATTGTCGGAATATCTGCCGCCTATCATTTATCCGCAACCGATACAGAAGTGATTGTGATCGATAGAAACGAACCTGGTCAAGCAACGAAAGCCGCGGCTGGTATCATTTGTCCTTGGGCTTCACAAAGACGCAATAAAGCCTGGTACACATTGGCTTCAGCTGGAGCCGCATATTATCCTGAGCTGATCCGTTCATTAGAAGAAGAAGGTGAAACGCAGACGGGTTATAAAAAAGTAGGTGCGTTGGCAATCCACACTGATGTGGAACGCCTACGTAAAAAAATGGCATTACTCGAAGAACGAAGAATCTCATCTCCCGAAATAGGGGAAGTCCGCTTACTAAATGCCGAGCAGACAAGAGAACATATGCCAATACTTTCTGATGAATATCATGCGCTTTGGATTTCCGGTGGAGCGAAAGTAGAAGGTAATAAATTACGTGATGCATTGGAACGCGTGGCAATTCAGCGTGGTGTTAAAATTATAATAGGCTCTGCTAAGCCTTTCATAAAAGAAGGAATCGTTTGTGGAGTCATCGTTGCAGACGAAATCATACGGGCAGATGAATTAATCGTGGCAGCTGGTGCGTGGGCTCCTGAATTTATTGCGCCGCTAGAAATAAAATTGCAAGTAGCTGGACAGAAGGCTCAAATCCTTCATTTGCAGACGAAGCACGCATCTTCAGGAGAGTGGCCAGTCATTATGCCACCAAGCACACAATATCTCGTACCGTTTCAACAAGGCCGCTTTGTAGCAGGGGCTACACATGAAGAGACAGATGATTTTGATATTCAGCCAACTGCAGGTGGTATACTAGAAGTATTGACGAATGCTTTACCACTAGCGCCTGCTTTACGTGATGCAGAAGTTGCAGAAGTGCGCGTAGGGATTCGCCCGTATACACCAAATTTTATGCCGGTAATTGGTACGCTACCTGGTCATTCAAATATTTGGATAGCGAACGGATTAAGTTCATCCGGGTTAACCGTTGGACCATTACTCGGTAAACTTTTATCTCAGTTAGTACTTGATAAGCCCACAGGATGGGATTTAGAAAGCTATCAGATTTCGCAGATAATTAAAGCGTACCATTGACTACATCTGTAGAATGATTATTATGAATATATAGCTATTGAACGGTCAGGGGGAAATTTTAGATGAGAAGATATGTTTCGTATTCAGAAGAAGTGATAGAAGCGATGAAATATGATAAACCATTAGTCGCGTTGGAATCCACAATTATTACGTATGGTATGCCGTATCCGGAAAATGTTAGAGCAGCGCGTGAAGTGCAACAAATCGTGCGAGATAATGGGGCGGTACCTGCAACAATTGCTATTATGGATGGTAAAATTAAAATTGGCTTATCAGATGAAGAATTAGAACGCTTTGGCGATAGCAAAGGCGTCATAAAGGCATCAAGACGAGATATTAGTTATTTAATCGCAACGAAACAGCCGGGTGCGACGACAGTAGCTGCATCGATGTTCTTTGCAGACTTGGCAAAAATTCGCGTATTCACGACTGGTGCAATTGGTGGTGTGCATCGAGGTGTGGAAGAGACAATGGATATTTCTGCAGACTTGGATGAGTTCGCACGCACGAGTGTAGCGGTCGTCTGTTCAGGTGCAAAATCCATTCTAGATATAGGTAAGACACTGGAATATTTAGAAACAAAAGGTGTACCGGTGATGGGGTATCAGACGGATATATTCCCTGCTTTTTATACGAGAAGCAGTGCGCATCATGTAGATTATCAAGTGGACGATGTGGATATGATAGCGGAGATGTTGCGTGTGAAATGGAATTTAGGACTTGAAGGCAGTGCAATCATTGCCAATCCAATTCCAGAACAATACGCGATGGATGAACAATACATGGAAAAACTCGTATCTGATGCATTAGAAGAAGCAAGTCAACTAGGAATCTGTGGTAAAGAGTTAACGCCGCATATGCTCAAAGAAGTACAAGAACTTACCGATGGAAAGAGTTTAGAAGCGAATATTGCATTAGTAAAATCTAATGCTGAACTTGCAGCGAAACTTGCGGTTAGTTTTAACGGCAATTAATAGATATAGATAGGTCGTGTAGTGTTGAAAGTAGTTTCTTGGAATGTCAATGGTATTCGAGCGTGTGTGAAAAAGGGATTTACGGAGTTTTTTGATGAAATCGATGCGGATATATTCTGTGTACAGGAGATCAAATGTCAAGAAGGTCAAATCGAACTGTCTTTTAACGGTTATTTTCAATATTGGAATTACGCAGAGAAAAAAGGCTATTCAGGTACAGCGGTTTTTACGAAGCAACAGGCTCTTTCTGTGCAATATGGGTTAAATGATTTGGATTATGAAGCGGAAGGCCGTGTGCTCACATTAGAATTCGAACAGTTCTTTCTAGTGAATAGCTATACACCGAACGCTCAAAGAGATTTAGCACGGTTACCGTATAGATTGCAGTGGGAAGACGACATGCTTGCTCATTTAACTGCGTTAGATGCAAAAAAGCCTGTAATCTACTGTGGTGATTTTAACGTTGCGCACGAGGAGATTGATATTTGCAATGTAAAATCAAATATTGGAAATTCAGGCTTTACTAAAGAAGAACGCGGGAAGATGACGCGGTTGCTTGAAAGTGGATTTGTCGATACATTCCGTTATTTGAATCCTATGACCGAAGGAGCCTATACGTGGTGGTCCTATATGCGAGATGTTCGGGCCCGAAATATCGGCTGGCGCATTGACTATATAGTCGTTTCTAATCGATTGCAGTCTTTACTAAAAAAGGGTTCAATCCATGCAGAAGTATTTGGCAGTGATCATTGCCCGATTTCTGCGGAGTTAGATTTTTAAGTAAAGTGTTTCGCTTCGTTTAACTAGTATTTTTCCCTAAATATAGGGAATGAAATGTTCAGGAATTAACTTAACTTTTGAACTTGGACTTAAATAAAGTCAATAAGTTACTTGAAAACTATGATGTGTTAACAAAGTGATTATGATCAAATCCTCCACACTTTACATGTTTCATATCATAACAAAAAGAGCAAGTGCCAAAGCATTTGCTCTTTTTGTTATGAAGTTTTTTTATTTGGAAATAGAAGTCGGTCTTTTCCTGCTCCCATACCACTGATGAACAGCAGTAACGCGATGAACAAGAATCCATAAAGTGGAACGGTCCATGAGCCTGTCCAGTCATGTAAGTAACCGAACAGAACGGGGCCGACTGCAGCAAGTAAATAACCAACCGATTGTGCCATGCCGGATAACGAAGCGGCTTCTTCTGGTGTTCTTGAACGCAATGTGAAGAACATCATTGATAGACCGAACGCTGCTCCGCCCGCTAAGCCGATAAAAATCATCCATAAAGCAGTCAAGCTCTCGCTGCCAAATAAAACTCCTCCATAACCAAGTACATAACAAGAGAAGATTGTCACGACGAGCCCTCTTTGGTTGCGTACTTTATCCGCGATTACTGGTATGATAAAAACCATAGGCAGTTGTGAGAACTGGACGAGCGACAACATCCAGCCGGCAGCTTCATCGGACATTCCGCTATCTTGCAACACGACGGGCATCCAAGAAGACGTCGTATAAAATAGAAATGATTGTAAACCCATAAAAAATGTAACGAACCAAGCGACAGGTGACTTCCAAAGTGAAGTGGATACTTGTACTTTCATCGTTTCGTTAATCTCTTGTTCTTTTTCTCGCTTCATTCGGATTTGTGGAATCCATACGATGATTGCGATCAAAGTAATGATACCCCAAATACCAAGTGCACCTTGCCAACCGTAAGATGTTTCATTGGCGATTGGCACCGCAATACCTGAAGCAAGTGTTGCGGATATATTCATGGATACAGAATATAGACCGGTCATCAAGCCGATATGTAGTGGGAAACTTAATTTTAATAAGCTTGGCAATAAAACGTTGGCAAAAGCGATGCCGACACCGATTAAAAACGTGCCGAGTAGCAGTAAATTGCTCGACCCCTCAGAGCGTAGTAAAGTACCCGCCATTAAAATTAAAAGGGAATAAAAGAGCGTAGGTGCTAGTCCGAAACGTTTGGATAGTCGCGGTGCAAACGGTGAGACGATCGCAAATGCAAGTAACGGTATCGTCGTCAAAAAACCCGCGAGTGAATTGGATATGTGCAATTGATCGCGTATGGATCCGATAATAGGTCCGACCGAAGTGAGTGGAGAACGAATGGTAGCAGCGATGAATAAGATGCCTGCCAATAAGATCCACTGACTCTTTGGGAAATGCAGATGTTTCGTTGGTTTATCTTTTTCTATATTTACCAAGTTGAAGCCTCCTAAATTCTATGAAAAGTATTCTGAGAAGTATATAGTTACAATAGCAGAAAGGAGTGTCCTTTGTGGGGTACTTACTCATAGTCTTTGTAAATGTTATCACACCGATGTTAATCTTATTAGCAATTGGCGTGGTTTTGCAAATGAAATTTACGTTTAACGTTAAAGCGTTAGGAAATATATTAACTTATTGCCTCATTCCGGCGGCGGTATTTATGAATTTATACTATACCGTAATCAATGTCGAAGTTTTACTAGAAGTGTTGATGTTTGTCGTATTATTTTCGACATCACTGATGATTATCGGTCATTTGTTTAGTAAAATGTTGCGGCTCAACCGTCAACAAACAGCCGTGATGAAGAATAGTATCGTGCTCATCAATTCAGGAAACTATGGATTACCAGTTAGTCAGCTAGTGTTCCATGCGAATCCACTGGGTGTGTCGATTCAAATAGTCTTGATCGTTTATCAAAATCTGCTGACGTATTCTTATGGCTTATATAATTTAGTTTCTTCTACACGATCTGGAGTAGACGTATTGAAAGAATTCATCAAAATGCCAATTATTCATGCATTATGGCTAGGTGCGCTATTAAATTTGTCAGATATTCGACTGCCAAACTTTATTGAGTTGCCGATTGGGCATTTATCAGAAGCTTTTATCGCGATTGCATTAATTACGCTAGGTGCACAATTAGCACAAATTCGAGTGAAGACGCTTTGGAACCGATTAATATTTTTAAGTGCTTTCGGAAGACTTTTTCTATCCCCAGCGATTGCACTTGTGTTGATTTTACTGTTGAAAATAGATGGCGTCACGGCACAGTCATTATGGATCGGCAGTTCGTTCCCGACATCAAGAAATAGTTCTACATTAGCATTAGAGTATAATGTGGAATCGGAATTAGCGGCTCAAATTGTACTTTTTAATACGGTAGCTAGTAGTTTCACAGTCGGCTTCATCATCTATCTTTCTTCTATTATATTTGTGTGAACAGGGAATTACTGCTTTTTTAATTGGAAGATTTAAGTATTGATAAATTGTCGAATCATGCTATACTGTTAGCACTCAGTTAAATAGGTCTCATATAATCGCGAGAATATGGCTCGTAAGTTTCTACCGATCTACCGTAAATGGATCGCCTATGAGGAGAATGAAAAGCAGCTTCCCTAGTCATTCGACAGGAAAATGCTTTTTCATCTTTCCAAGCGTAGATGTCGCTCTCTCATAGTTTATATGGGGAAACGACATCTATGCTTTTTATTCGTAAAATCGAAGGGAGAATAACAGCGTGGAGTTGCTAAAAGAAAAGATTCGACAAGAAGGAAAAGTATTATCGGAAGAGGTATTAAAAGTCGATTCGTTTTTAAATCACCAAATCGATCCGGCTTTGATGCGAGAAATTGGAAAAGAGTTCGTGGCGCGGTTCAGTGATGAGCAAATTACGAAAATCGTCACAATCGAATCTTCGGGAATTGCACCTGCAACAATGGCGGGATTAATTTTAGGTGTACCTGTCGTCTTTGCTAGAAAACGCAAATCTCTAACTCTAACGGAACACCTTTACTCTGCAAAAGTTCATTCATTCACAAAAAGTGAAACAAATGACATATCTGTTTCTAAAGATTTTGTTTCAAATGAAGATACAGTGCTAGTCATTGATGACTTCTTAGCGAATGGTCAAGCGGCACTTGGTTTAATCGACATTGTGGAACAAGCGGGCGCAAAGTTGGCAGGTGTGGGCATTGTCATCGAAAAATGTTTCCAACCAGGCGGAGAAATGATGCGTAAATCAGGTATTCGCGTGGAATCTTTAGCTGAAGTTCGGTCATTATCTAATGGACAAGTCCAATTTGTTGGGGAGGAAGCACTCTAATGAAAACGACGGTACTTGGTTTTCAGCATTTGCTCGCGATGTATGCAGGAGCAGTATTAGTCCCGTTGATTGTCGGAAATGCTATCGGTTTATCCCCCACACAACTGACCTATCTAGTGTCTATTGATATTTTGATGTGTGGTGTTGCGACGATTTTACAAATTACTCGTAATAAATACTTTGGTATCGGTTTGCCGGTCGTACTTGGTTGTACGTTTACTGCTGTAGGTCCGATGATCTTAATCGGGAATGAATACGGAATTTCAGCTATTTATGGTGCGGTAATTGCTTCTGGAGCAATTATATTCTTCATCAGTAAATTTTTTGGAAGTCTCGTAAGGTTCTTTCCACCAATTGTTACCGGTTCAGTCGTAACAATTATTGGGATTACTTTGATACCTGTCGCGATTAATAATATGGGTGGTGGACAAGGCGCGGAAGATTTCGGTTCGATTACGAATGTTGCACTATCTTTCGGAACGTTGTTGTTTATCGTACTACTTTATCGTTTCTCTACCGGCTTTTTGCAGTCTATTGCGATTTTACTTGGGTTAGTTGTAGGGACGGTAGTTGCAGTATTTCTTGGAATTGTTGATTTTTCCAATGTCCAGGATGCTTCGTATGTCCATATGGTTGCACCGTTTTATTTAGCGACACCAACTTTTCATTTCTTACCGATTGCGATTATGACGCTTGTTGCGATGGTTTCATTAGTTGAATCGACGGGTGTGTATTTTGCGCTAGGTGATATTTGTGATGAAAATATCGATCAAAGTAAATTGGAAAAAGGCTATCGTGCGGAAGGCTTGGCTTCTGTAATCGGTGGGATTTTTAACGCATTCCCTTATACAACATTTTCTCAAAATGTCGGCTTGATGCAGTTGTCAGGCGTAAAGTCACGTAAAGTTATTTTTGTAACAGCAATTATGTTGATTTCATTAGGTTTCTTACCTAAAGTTGCCGCGCTAGCTACGATCATCCCAAATGCAGTTCTTGGTGGAGCAATGGTTGCCATGTTCGGTATGGTTGTATCTCAAGGAATTAAGATGCTTAGCCCAGTTATTTCAAAATCTGAAGATAACGCAATGATTGTGGCATGTTCAATCGGTATCGGCCTAGGTGTATCTGTCGTACCAAACTTATTCTCAAGTTTACCGGAAACGGTTCAAATTTTAACGAGTAATGGTATTGTGCTAGGAAGTATTACAGCGATTTTCTTAAATATTATCTTCAATATGATTCCTTCGAAAAAGAAACAGACAGCAATCGTTACGGTCGAAGCAACTACTACAGTAGGTAAGTCTCAGAATGACCCGGTTTTGGTACGTGCTTCTGCAGAAAGTAAATAATAAAAAGAGCAACTGTATTTGCGCAGTTGCTCTTTTTTATTGTAGGTGTAAGTGTACAGAGAGTAGAAAGGTCCGCGTTTGATTTTGGACCTTCTTGTAAACTAAAAAAGTAGTAAACAGATACTGAGTTACTTGAAAGTTATAATCTAATCCGGAACCATTGCCTCATGACAATTCTCAATATTTACTTCATCCAATTCTTTTTAGTTATCCAGTCGATGCTGTTCATAGCGATGTTGAGTTGTTGCTTGCATCAGTTGTTTAACTAGTTGTGGATCGGTTGCCGTGTGATACGCGTCGAGTGATTGTTGTAGTTGTTCAGCTGTGCGTGAGCCAATGAGTGCAGAGGCTACGATAGGTTGTTTGAGTGCAAACGCTAAAGCATATGCGTGTAAATTGTCCGTTTGTTTCAACAGGGCTTGTACAGTTTGCTGTAGTTCATCTTGTGTATAGGAAGCAAAAGCATCTACTTTGGTTGCGCGTTTATTTCCTTCATTAGTCAACAATCCTTTTGCTAGAGTGCCTCGTGTTACGACAGATGCGCCCAGTTGTTCAATCATTGAAAAATACTCTTCCGGACGGCGATCGAGTATACTATATTGCATCATTACAGAAACCGCATTGCTGTTTTTTAAAAAGCGTTCGATGACTGTCGGTCGTATAGACGAAATACCGTACTCGCGTATGACTCCTTCTTTTTTCAATAGTTCAAATGCCTCAATCGTTTCATCTACCGAGTCTTCCATCGTGCCACCGTGAAGCTGATACAGGTCGATATAGTCGAGTTGTAATCTACGTACACTTTCTTTCACTGCATGCATAATATGCTCTTTTGAAGGATCCCATGTCCAGCCATCTTGTCCAGCTGTCCATTTATTGCCCGCTTTCGTCGCAATAACTAAATCTTGTCGTTTTTCTTTTAACACCTTACCGACAAGTTCCTCATTTATGCCTTTATCGTATAAATCTGCTGTGTCAAAATAGTTAATTCCACCTTCGACCGCAACAGCGAGTACAGAGCGGGCTGCTTCTAGTTCGGTTGGCAATGACATACAGCCTAGACCTAGTTCAGAAACATACAATTCACTAGCCCCAAGTTTTCGCAACTTCATTTGCATCACTCCTTTACCTTTCATGGTACAATGAATACTAAGTAGAAAACCAATGGAAAGGGTTGAAAACTGTATGAAATTTGAAGAGCGGACCCTCTCGACAGAACAAATATTTTCAGGTAAAGTCATTTCCGTGCAAGTGGATGACGTAGAATTACCTAATGGAAAAATGGCTCAAAGAGAATTAGTAAAACATCCTGGTGCCGTTGCAATTATCGCGCTTACAAAAGAAGGAAAACTGGTTTTAGTTGAGCAGTTTAGAAAACCGCTGGAACGCACGATGCTTGAAATCCCTGCTGGCAAAATTGAGCCTGGGGAAGAGCCTGAACTAACAGCCATTCGTGAATTGGAAGAAGAAACAGGCTACCGTGCCAATTCATTTACATACTTGCAGACCTTCTCGACCTCGCCAGGCTTCGCAGATGAAATTATTCACTTGTATGTAGCGAAAGATTTAGTCAAAGTGGATCAGCCCGCAATAGGCGATGAAGATGAATTTATAGAGGTACTAGAAGTTTCTGTACAAGAAGCTGACGAATTAATTGCAAATGAACGAATTTATGATGCCAAAACGGTTGTAGCGGTATGGTACGCAAAAAGTCTATAATCTAAAAAAATTGAGCTATTTCCTATTGGACAAGCATATGTTGTAAAAACGATGCGGAGGTGTCCTATTTATGGCTCGATCATTGTCTTTTATCTATTTATTCGTTATACTCGCAATCAGTTATATCGGAGGCGCTTTATTATTCAGGGAATGGCCAATTACTTCACTTGAACAAATCGTTGGTTTATATGATCAACGTGTAGTGAAGGGAGCAGACGCGTCTATTTGGTCACCGATACTTGTGACGTTCAGTTTCATCACGCTGGCCATGATTCTTTCAAAATATAAAAGAGTCCGCTTTATCCTTATGTTTATCGGTGCAGCGAAATGCGTATTATTCGGTCTGTCCTCCACGTACTTTTTGTCGACTGGCATGAAATTAGTGATGTATACGGTTTGGTGGTTTCCATTCCAATTCATGGGGTGCTTGTTGTTCTTAATTTTATGCACCGTCTTGAATCCGCCGTTCTTCACTGCACCGGCACATAAGAAAGAACGTCCACTATCTACTGTTCCACTGTTGATCGGGCTACTTTTGATCATTCAGCTGCTCGAATTAACAATCTATCATTTTATTACTTAATCTCTATAACAAGCTGAACGTTTCCTTTCTATTGTCATCTGGAAAGTCAGTTTGGTATACTAGAGACAATTGAGGGGGGCGTCGTATGGAAAGCCGAATTGAACGCATAAAGAAGCAATTGCACGGGGCCAGCTACAAGTTGACGCCTCAGCGTGAAGCGACTGTGGCGGTTCTTCTGGAAAATGAAGAAGATCACTTAAGTGCGGAAGATGTATTCCTTCTCGTAAAGGAAAAAGCACCGGATATCGGGCTCGCTACTGTCTACCGTACATTGGAATTACTTACAGAATTAAAAGTAGTAGATAAAATTAACTTCGGCGATGGCGTAGCACGCTATGACCTTCGCGAAGAAGGTGCGGCACGTTTCCACCATCACCTAATCTGTCTTGAATGTGGTATTGTTGACGAAATACAAGAAGACTTACTTGGAGAAGTGGAGAAAGTCGTGGAAGGTCGTTATGGATTTACAGTAAAAGACCACTGGCTAACTTTTCACGGGATTTGTAGTCGTTGTAAAGACGCAGAGAAAAAGAAAGAGGACAAGGGGATGGCATAAGTGCTATCCTTTTTTACTTTCCAAAAGAAAGGAGCACGGTGAGATGAAGGAAGCACATTTTGCTTTGGAAGATTATTTGCACTTTCTAACAGTAGAGAGGCAACTGGCACAAAATACAGTCAAATCATATAAGCGAGATCTTACAGCCTATATTCGTTTCTTAGATAGCCAGCCATTGAAAATGCTAAATTCGATTGAACGTCCTACAGTTCTACAATATTTGCAGATGCTAAAAGATAGCGGAAAATCTAGCAGAACACTTTCAAGGCATATTTCCTCAATCCGCTCATTTCATCAGTTTTTAGTGCGGGAACAAGTGACGACACATGATTGTACGATTCACATCGAGCTACCGAAAATCGAACAGAAGTTACCGGATGTGTTGTCGATTCCTGAAATTGAACAGTTGCTGAATTCGATTGATTGCACAAACGCAAGAGGAATTCGTGACGTCGCCTTGTTAGAATTGTTATATGGCACCGGTATGAGGGTAAGTGAATTGATAGCGATTGATTTAGCTGATCTTCATTTGACGATGGGATTTGTCCGTGTGTTCGGAAAAGGTGGCAAAGAGCGCATTGTGCCTTTAGGTCGTTCGGCCATAGATGCATGCACCCGCTATTTGAATGAATCACGTGCGGTTTGTATCGGTTCTGGACAGGATACAGATGCATTATTTTTAAATATGCATGGAAGGCGATTAACTCGCCAAGGCTGTTGGAAGATTCTTAAGGATGCCGGACAGGAAGCGGATATCCAAAAAGTGATTTCTCCCCACTTACTTCGGCATTCATTTGCTACGCATTTGATCGAAAATGGGGCTGATCTACGGGCTGTGCAGGAAATGCTCGGTCATGCCGATATTTCCACTACACAGCTATATACGCATGTTAGTAAGAAACGCTTGAAAGATGTGTACAGCAAGTATCATCCGCGAGCGTAAATTATTATTTGGAGGTTTTACTATGAAAAAATTGCGTTATAATCGTATTCATTTAATCGTGTTAGACTCTGTAGGAATCGGTGAAGCACCCGATGCAGCGGCTTTCGGTGATGTTGGATCAAATACACTTGGTCATATCGGTGAAGAGATGAATGGACTTAAACTTCCGAATCTTGAACGCTTAGGACTAGCGAATATTGGTCCGATTAAAGGATTAGTCGCACAAGAGAAAACACAAGGTTTCTATACGAAAATGGAAGAAGCATCTGTCGGTAAGGATACGATGACGGGGCATTGGGAGATTATGGGGCTATTAGTGGATCAACCGTTTAAAGTATATCCAAACGGTTTTCCAAAAGAATTAATCGATGAGCTAGAAGAGAAGACAGGTCGCAAAGTGATTGCTAACAAGCCGGCAAGCGGAACGGAAATTATTGAAGAGTTAGGCGAAGAGCATATGAAAACGGGGGCGCTTATCGTCTATACGTCTGCGGATCCTGTATTACAAATTGCAGCGCATGAAGATATTATTCCAATTGAAGAGCAATACCGTATTTGTGAAATTGCGAGAGAACTGACATTGCGCCCCGAATACCTAGTAGGTCGTGTCATTGCTAGACCGTTCGTTGGTGAGCCTGGATCGTTCAAACGTACAACGAATCGCCATGACTACGCATTGAAGCCTTTCGGTAAAACAGTGATGAATGAACTAAAAGATAAAGACTATGACGTCATCGCGATTGGGAAAATTTCTGATATTTATAATGGGGAAGGCGTAACGGAAGCTGTTCGTACAAGCGGGAATATGGACGGTGTCGACAAACTAGTTGCTGTTATGGAAAAAGAATTTGAAGGACTTAGCTTCGTGAATTTAGTTGATTTTGATGCATTGTATGGTCACCGTCGTGATCCGATTGGCTATGGTAAAGCGTTAGAGGAATTTGACGCGCGTATGCCAGAAATTATGGCAGCTCTTCAGCCGGATGATTTATTAATCATTACAGCGGACCACGGGAACGACCCGGTTCACGAAGGTACAGATCATACGAGAGAGTATGTTCCGCTATTAGTCTATTCTCCTTCCAATAAAAATTCTGGCGCACTTCCAATTCGTAAGACGTTCGCTGACATTGGCGCAACAATTGCGGAGAATTTTCAAGTGGATCCTCCAGAACATGGCGAGAGTTTTTTATCTTTATTGACTGAGGAGGATTAAGAAGTATGCTACGAATGGTAGATATTATCGAGAAGAAACGTGACGGAGGCTTGCTGTCAAAAGAAGAAATTGAGTTTTTTGTTACTGGCTATACAGAAGGTTCAATTCCTGATTACCAGGCGAGTGCATTTCTAATGGCGATTTTCTTTCAAAAGATGACGACTGAAGAACAAGGATATTTGACGATGGCAATGGCTGAATCAGGTGATCAAATTGATTTGTCTGCTATTGACGGTATTAAAGTAGACAAGCACTCCACAGGTGGCGTAGGCGATACGACGACGTTGATTTTAGCTCCGCTCGTCGCGGCTTGCGGTGTGCCGGTTGCCAAAATGAGTGGGCGCGGACTGGGGCACACGGGAGGTACACTTGATAAGCTGGAAGCGATTGCAGGCTTTCACGTGGAAATCTCCACTGAGCAATTCATTCAGCAAGTCAATGATTTAAAGATTGCTGTTATTGGTCAAAGTGGGAATCTGACACCTGCTGATAAAAAATTGTATGCCTTACGTGATGTCACAGCGACTGTAGATAGCATTCCGCTTATCGCAAGTTCTATCATGAGCAAGAAGCTCGCTGCAGGTGCAGATGCGATTGTTCTAGACGTTAAAACAGGTGCTGGTGCATTCATGAAAACTTTGGAAGACTCGAAACAACTAGCTGATGCAATGGTTGCAATAGGTAATGAAGTCGGACGCAACACGAGAGCAGTCATTTCGGACATGAGCCAGCCGCTAGGACTAGCAATCGGCAATGCATTAGAAGTTAAAGAAGCTATCGACACACTGCAAGGAAAAGGCCCCGCAGACTTGACTGAACTATGCCTAGTGCTTGGGAGCAAGATGCTACTCGCTGCCAATAAAGCTACTGATGATCAAAACGCGCGCGCTCAGTTACAACAGGTCATGGAAAACGGGGACGCACTTCGCTTATTCGGTGAATTAATTCGTGCGCAAGGCGGTAATGCAGAAGTCATTTCCAATCCAAATCTTCTACCAGAAGCACCATTCCAAATCGAAGTACCCGCCAAACAAAGCGGTTACATCCGTGCTATTGATGCAGACGAAGTGGGAGTCGTGGCTATGCTCTTAGGAGCGGGTCGCGCAACAAAAGAAGACATCATCGATCTAGCAGTCGGCATCGTGCTAACGAAAAAGATCGGTGATTATGTAGAGGCAGGAGAAGCTGTGGCTGTTCTTCACTCAAGCAAAGAACGAGCAGATGACTCCATCAAGCTACTACAAGACCATATCCACATCTCATCAGAAAAAACACAAGCACCCCCATTAATCCACATCATATAATCATTACAAGCCATGTTTCTGAAGCACTCCAAGCAATAATTGGAAGCTTCCAGAAACATGGCTTTTTTGTCCTCCATGTGTAAATCCTACATTCCATGTCCATACTCTTGGATAGCTCCAGTGCTGCAAGGTAAACGTCATCACTCTGCTGTACTTAATTACGTATCCAATCATTGAAAGCACATCGGCGCTTGCGGATAGCTCCCGTGATGAGCTAAATAAGCACCTGTGCTTTTAGTGGGAAGCTAACTATCTTAGCTCTTTGAAGTTAATAAACGGCTTCAGATTTTGCCAAAGAGCATACTAATTTTAATTGTACCCGTTAGCGAAGGCGCAACTGCGGGGTCGGCAAAAGCCATGAGACAGCTAGCGTTTTTTGCTAGTTGGCTCATGGCGGGAGGCAATCCCCCACGCGCCGTAGCGATGGTAGGAACCAAACGTATTCTAAATTCAGGAACGTACGCCAAGCTATGCGACGACGAAAACGGATTGGAATTCATTGTCACAAACTAAGAAGCTTTGTGGATAGGTGACTAGTTTTGTCAAACGTAAAGGATTCTAGTTCTAAATGTGCGACAATGCCTTCATGAAGGAGGCGTTTTTAGCATATGGCAACTATTAACCAATTGGATAACGGCATCGTCTTAATCACTTTAGCAGGTGAACTGGACAACCATGAAGCCAACCAAATTAGAGCAGAAGTATCCACAGCAATCTTCACAGGACAAGCACGTGCAATTATTTGGGACCTCTATCAACTAGGATTCATGGACAGCGCAGGCATCGGACTCATCTTAGGAAGAATGCGTGATCTGGCACCCGTTAATGGGACAACGTTGATACTGAATCCTTCCCCTACGATGGAGAAGATATTTCAATTTTCAGGCCTCGGGGATGCCATAAGACAATGTACAGTCGAAGATGCAATCGACGAAATCGGAGGGGTTGTACATGAAAAATGAACTGACACTATCCTTTCTAGCGATAGAACAAAATGAAGCACTCGCAAGAATGGCATTGACATGTTTCATCACACCGCTAGATCCAACACTTGAAGAAATATCGGAATTTAAAACGATTGTCTCTGAAGCTGTCACAAACGCGATTATTCACGGCTATGAATGTGACGGCAAAAGCTTCGTTACGATCCATGCGACGATAGACGATCGCTCGGTGAAAATGACTGTCACCGATGAAGGAATGGGGATTTTCGACGTAGAGCAAGCAATGGAGCCGATGTTTACAACCAAGCCGCAAATGGAGCGATCTGGTATGGGTTTCACCATTATGGAAAGTTTCTCTGATTGTATCCGTGTAGATTCTACCCTTGGAAACGGGACTATCGTGACATTTGAAAAGCGATTTTCACCTGTCACAGAAGTAAGTAGAATGAGGTGACGTATGGAAGCATCTGTTGAGAAGCAACACGCTCTACTGTCACAAGAAAAAATGAGGGTACTCATCAAAGAATCACAAGCGGGTGACAAAGAAGCTAGACGAATGATGGTAGAAGGCAATACGAGACTCGTATGGTCCATTGTTCAGCGTTTCGCTTCGCGTGGTGCGGATTTAGAAGATTTATTTCAAATAGGCTGTATCGGCTTGATGAAATCAATAGATAAGTTCGATCTATCATATGAAGTGAAGTTTTCAACGTATGCCGTGCCGATGATTGTTGGAGAAATTCAGCGATATTTACGTGATGACGGCATGGTGAAAGTAGGACGAACAATTCGTGAGTTAAGTTATAAAATCCGTCATGCGACAGATGATTTTATTAAGAATAATGGTCGCTCACCTTCAATTTCAGAAGTAGCAGAAGTCTTAGAAGTGACCGTGGAGGATATCATTTTAGCTACCGATGCATTACGTGATCCTGCTTCATTGAATGAACAGTTATATGAAAGTGAAGGGGATAGCCTGACACTCATGGATCAGCTTCGCGATGACCGTTCGGAGCGGGTGTTTGATCATATTCCATTGCGTGATATCATTTCGCGCCTGAATAAACGCGATCAAACGATTATCTATATGCGTTATTATTTGGATTACACACAAAGTGATATTGCCAAACGAATTGGTATCTCTCAAGTACAAGTCTCGCGCTTAGAAAAGAAAATTCTAGCGCAGA
Source organism: Sporosarcina sp. GW1-11 (assembly GCF_033088395.1). Classification (NCBI taxonomy): domain Bacteria; kingdom Bacillati; phylum Bacillota; class Bacilli; order Caryophanales; family Caryophanaceae; genus Sporosarcina; species Sporosarcina sp. GW1-11. The sequence goes on from NZ_JAPMIW010000005.1 coordinate 63,463, forward strand.
TGAAAACCTGGATGGGAGTTAATCCAGAAGAAGTTTTGGATAGTAGGAGGACTTAATGTGGCAGATGCTCTATTTACGTCTATAAGAGAAGGGGAAAGGTGGTTCATCCACCAGTTCGGCAAAGGTGAAACATTTGATGCGACGAGCCGGTTGATCCACCTGTGGGATAAAGAAGTACTTCTTCTCTATATGAATGGACTAGTAGATGGGGATGTCTTAACAACCTTACTAACTGAAATGCAGTATCGTAATGAATTATTTAAACGTGGAACGTCAGAAGATACAGATCATGCGATGATGGAATATTTTCCGTATCATGCACTGGAAATTGTTGAAAACGAAGATCAATTAGCGAAGTTCATTTTAAGTGGATTAGCGGTTTTCATCATGAGAGACGGCTTTACGTTTTCGTTAGACGTTCGCTCATATCCAGGAAGGCAACCGGAAGAACCGGATACGGAAAAAGTTATTCGCGGGTCGAGAGACGGGTTCACGGAAAATATTTTAACGAATACGACGCTGATTCGTAGAAGATTGCGCACGACTGACTTGCGATTTGAAATGCATGAGACGTCTGTGAAAGGAAAAACAGATATTGTCGTTGCATTTTTGAAAGGTGCAGTAAATGAAGAACATTTGCACTTTGTTCGAGAACGCCTTGATCAACTAAAGACAGACGGCCTGACAATGACGGATAAATCATTGGAAGAGTTTTTGTTCAAACAAGGATTTCATCCGATGCCGTTTGTTCGCTATACCGAACGAGCCGATATTTGTGCGGCGCATTTATTAGAAGGACATATTGCGATTATCGTTGATACGTCACCTTCTGTTATTTTGGTGCCCGTCACGCTCTTTCATCACTTACAGCACGCGGAAGAGTATAGACAAGCACCGTTAATTGGCACATTTATACGCGCTGTACGATTTATAGGGACATCTTTTAGTTTGGTCATGTTGCCATTTTGGTATTTATTATCAACAGAAAAGCAATTTGTGCCTAGCGCCATTAAATATATTGGCCCGAATGAGTGGGGAGATGTGCCGCTCTTTGTACAACTCCTATTGGCTGATGTTGGGATTGAAATATTGCGAATGGCGGCCATTCATACACCGACTCCGTTATCGACCGCCATGGGACTTGTCGCTGCTATTGTAATTGGACAAGTGGCTATTGACGTAGGATTGTTCTCGTCGGAAGTTGTACTTTATGTAGCAGTCAGTGCGATATTGACGTTTGCGATCCCATCATTCGAGCTGAGTATTACAACAAAAGTTTTTCGGGTTTTCTTATTAGTATTGACGGCTTTATTTGGCGCACCTGGATTTTTCATCGGGCTTGCGATCACGTTTTATTACTTAGCCTCTTTAAAACCGATGAATGTCCCTTATTTGTGGCCATTCACTCCGTTTTTCCCTAAAGCAATGCTACGTGTGTTAATACGCTTCCCTATGACTGTAGACGATCCCCGTCCATTTATAACGAAATCACCAAATCGTGACAGAATGTCGTAAGCTGTTGTTTTCATTTCATTCTAACATTGCCTCTCTCTATATTCTTATGATAAAGTTATCAAAGAGAATTCGGGAGGGGTATATAAGATGCATCTTTATGGAACGCAGTCAGTGAATGAAAACGGTCACTTAACAATCGGGGGAGTTGACGTTTCTGAGCTAGCTTCGCAGTATGGAACACCTGTCATGGTTTATGATACAGAATTGTTCAAACAGCGTGCACAAGGGTTCAAAGAAACGTTTGAGAAGAAGGGAATGCAAGCACAAGTAGCTTATGCAAGTAAGGCTTTTTCTTCCATCGCAATCTATCAGTTGGCAGAGCAACAAGGGCTGTCACTGGATGTCGTGTCTGGTGGAGAATTGTATACGGCGGTAGTAGCAGGTTTCCCTCGTGAACGCATTCATTTCCATGGCAATAATAAAAGCAGAGAAGAAATTTTGTATGCGTTTGAAGAACAAATTGGCTGTATCGTCGTAGATAACTTTTTAGAAATTGAACTTATCAAGGCTATTGCGACCGAAAGAAAGCAGAAAATGAATGTCTTAATCCGTGTAACACCAGGTATTGAAGCGCATACCCATGATTATATAACGACAGGGCAGGAAGATTCTAAATTTGGTTTTGATTTAAAAAATGGACAAACCGACAAAGCGTTTGAAGAGTTGCATACGCATGAATTTATCAATTTCCTCGGTATGCATTGCCATATTGGTTCGCAAATATTCGAAACGGATGCTTTTCGCTTTGCAGCGGAAGTATTGATGGAGAAAATGGTAGCTTGGCGCACGACACATCAGTTTATCTGTCCTGTATTGAATTTAGGTGGCGGCTTTGGTATTCGCTATACAGAAGAGGATCAGCCACTTGAGCCGGCTGCGTATGTCGAAGAAATGGCGGATGTCGTGAAATCGATAGCAGAGGAATGTGAATATCCTATTCCAGAAATTTGGATTGAGCCTGGTCGCTCACTCGTTGGAGATGCAGGAACGACAATTTATTCATCGGGCAGTACGAAAGAAGTACCGGGTGTTCGCACGTATGTGGCGGTCGACGGTGGAATGTCGGATAATATTCGTCCTGCTTTATATGATGCGCACTATTCAAGTGCTATTGCCAATCGCATGAACGAGCCTCATGACCAACAGTGGACTGTTGCAGGGAAGTGCTGTGAATCAGGTGATAAGCTGATTGAAAATGCCTCCTTACCAAAAGTAGAAACAGGGGACTTACTGGCAGTTTTTTGTACAGGTGCGTATACGTATTCCATGGCCAGCAACTACAATCGTTTGCCACGGCCGGCTGTTGTATTTGCGGAAAACGGCCAACATCAACTTGTGGTGAGAAGAGAAACATATGAAGATATCATTAAATTGGATCTCCCGTTATATTCAGAGGAGAAGGAGATTTCCCGATGAAAAAGAAAAATCTCATCCTCTTTTTATCTATAGTTGTGATGGCATTAATTTGGGGAGTTGTCTACTGGTATTTTGTCGTACCTATAATCGACCCTCGTTAACGATGATGTGATGAGTTGAAAAAAATGGAATGTTCGTGTAAACTGTACAAAGGATTTCCGAAAAGAAGGGGTTACTATTGAAGCTTGTTCGTTTTAAGAAAGCACAAGAAAAAATTGCTATGGGCTTTTTATCTTATATCCCTAGTGAGAAAATGTTACGAAAACTGCAAGAAACCGTTCAACAATATATATGTGATGAACACTGGCAACTATTTCTCTACAAAGAACTTGAAGATTACATCGGATTGATCGGAGTAGAAGTAAATGACGAAGCACGTACGTACAGTGTACAACATGTATCACTGAACCCATCATTTCGTGGGGAAGGTATTGGCTATAAGATGCTGATGGAATTGCAAAACATTTATCCAGGCTATCGTTGTCAAAGTACGGACTTTACAGAGCCGTTTATAGCTAGTTGTCTACGAAAAGAAGAAGGCGCAGATTGTTAATGACTGCCCTTCTTCTTTTCTTCGCGTTGTAAGAGAATATCTGACCGGTCTCTTTGCATATGTTTATGAATGACGGCTGCACTGTTTTTCGGAAGTAATCGCATAGGTTGTTCATGTTCAGCAGCGTGTTGCAAGGCAGGGGAGATTGGTAGAGAGAAAGCAGTGAAGCACTTGCCGGAATCAATACGATCGAGCGCGTTTTCTAGCTGTTGTATCACTTGATCAACCGCAACCTCTTTTTTGTAGTCGCTATAGCGATCAGGCATTTGTTGGAATCTACGAAGCGCATTTCTCAAAGTTCGTGTTGCACCTTTGATATTGCCGCGTCGCCAGTGATATAATCCGGTTGCCATGAGAATATAACCAGTCAATGGATGTTCTTTCGAGAAATTCTGTTGTTCCTTCCAATATTCTTCTAGCACTTCATGACATTCGAAATAATCTTGATTGTCATTGAAGTACACAATAAAATGTAGAAAATGAGGATGGTAGTACGGATGCATTCTACATCATTCCTTTCAGGTTAGGTAGGTAGTGAAAATGAGTTATAGTGTGAAATTAGAAGTATTTGAAGGACCGCTTGATTTATTATTACACTTGATTAATCGACTAGAAATTGATATTTACGATATCCCCATGGCGGAATTGACTCAACAATACATAGAGCATCTGCATGCTATGCGCGTGCTGAAGTTGGATGAGTTGAGTGAGTATCTTGTGCTTGCGGCCACTCTTTTAGAAATAAAAAGTAAGATGTTGCTGCCTGTCAATGAAGAGGAAACATTTGATGATGAATTTGACTACGAAGAAGAAGATCCGCGTGAAGAACTCATTGCTCGTTTAATCGAATATCGGAAGTACAAAGAAGCGGCCAACACGTTACGTGAGTCTGCTGCAGAGCGTGATGAACACTTCACTAAGAAACCTGAAGATTTATCTGACTATGGGGAGCCGCTTGTTCAGGAGACGACAGAGCCGTTAAACGTCTTTGACTTAATCGGTGCGTTCCAAAAGATGCTACATCGAAAGAAGTTACGATTACCTCTAACAGCGAGTATAACAAAAAGAGAGCAGTCTGTCGGTGATAAGATGTCAAATATCATGAGTAGGCTTGAGACGTGTGGAGGTGAATGTGAATTCCACGAGCTGTTTGAGACGGTGTCTACGCCCGAGCTCGTGCTAACATTCTTATCATTGCTTGAGCTGATGAAATTGCAAGAAGTGAAGGTTCGCCAACAACATAATTTTGAAGAGTTACTAATCTCATTGATTTGAAGGGGTGCGTGTCATGAAAATGGAGACCAGACTCATAGGAATGACGGAAAGTTTTTTATTCGTAGCGGGTGAAGAAGGATTGACACTCGCCGAGTTAGCTGTATTGCTAGAATGCAACGAAGAACAGGCAACCGAAATAGTGAACGCTTTGCACGAACAGTATGAGCAAGATGCAAAGCGTGGAATCACATTGAGAAGCTATGGTGGTAGCTATCGTTTAGTGACGAAAAGCGAATGGGTAGATGATATTAAAAGAATGCTTGAGAATCCGAAACCTTCGACTTTTACACAAGCCGCTTTAGAGGTGCTTGCAATCATTGCGTACAAACAACCGGTGACGCGAGTGGAAGTGGATGATTTGCGTGGCGTAAAGTCTGAACGTGCGCTGTCTTCTTTAACCGGCAAAGGATTCGTTGAGGAAGTCGGACGAATGGATGGACCTGGACGACCTATTTTATATGGGACGACAGATTTCTTCTTGGATCGCTTTGGTTTAGCATCTGTTTCAGATTTACCCCCACTTTCACTTGAGGAAGAGTCAGAACCAGAGGATACAGATTTATTTATGACGAAATTTCAGGAAGCCTTTTCAATCCAAGACGAAGGAGGACAAGATGATTGAGAAAGACTTCGGTCATAGCTTCGTTGTTGCTAGTGTTAACGTTAGTAGCACCTACTAACATCTATGCTTCCGGCTCTTCGTGGGCGGTGATAGATGCAGAAACGGGTAGATTATTAAAGGGTGAAAATGAACACTACCCATTACCAATCGCAAGTTTGACGAAAATGTGGACGGCCTATACATTTTTGGAGTTACAGTCAGAAAGTGAAGAAACGGTGATTTCAGCAGAAGCGGCAACTGCTGAAGGTTCGTCTATTTATTTGCAGCCTGGTCAAGTGATGCAGACTGATGATTTGCTATATGGATTGATGCTGCGTTCTGGAAATGATGCTGCGCAAGCACTAGCAGAACATGCTGGCGGCTCAGTTGAAGGATTTGTTTATCTGATGAATGAAACAGCAGAGCGCCACGGATTGGAGCAAACGTATTTTACGAATCCATCGGGGCTGCATCATGAACGTCATGTGTCTTCAGCATATGATACTGCGAAAATGTTATATTTTGCTATGAAAAATCCGGAGTTTCGAAAAATTGCTACAACAAAAAATCATTCGTTTGAAATAGATGCAGGAAAGAACAGCTGGCAGAATAAGCACCGCTTGCTACTGTCTGAGCCTTCTGCAATTGCAGGCAAGACCGGTTTCACAAAAGCCGCGGGCCGCACACTCGCAACATACTTTGAAAAAGACGGAAAATCGGTCATTGTTGTGACGTTGAATAATGGGGATGACTGGAAAGTGCACAAGTATCTATCACAGCAAGTATTTTCTCATTACCAACGCTATACTGTCGCGAAAAAAGGACGATATCAAATCTTTCCACATATGACCGCTACACTAGACGACTCTATTACATTGCTCGTTAATAAAAATGAAAGAAAGTCACTATCTAATGTATTGCAAATACCTCAAACAGAACAACCGCAGAAAAAAGGCTATTGGACTATTTACTTAGAAACAGATCCGATTAAGACTGTAGCTGTAGATATAGACACGAAAAAGTAAATAGATGACTCACTATTTCGAAGATTGTCCTCTCTAGGTCAGTCTTCTTTTCATTTGACTCAAAGTGTGACATAATTTTTTCAGTATGTAACACCAAGGAGGAAATTATGGAAAGATTACAAAAGGTATTAGCGCAGGCTGGCGTGGCTTCAAGAAGAAAAGCAGAGAAGCTCATCCTAGACGGCTTAGTTAAAGTAAATGGCGAAGTAGTAACAGAACTAGGTACAAAAGTTAGCAGAATGGACACAATTGCTGTAGAAGGCGTTCAATTGACGAAAGAAAAGCCAGTCTATTATTTACTCTATAAACCTAGAGGTTACATCTCGACGGTGTCTGATGATAAAGGTCGCAAAACGGTCATCGATTTAGTGCCTGAAATTGAGGAACGGATTTTCCCGGTTGGTAGACTAGACTATGACACGTCAGGTGTTTTACTTTTGACGAATGACGGGGACTTCTCTTACTTAATGACGCATCCGAAATTTGAAATTCAAAAAAGATACGTCGCAAAAGTTAAAGGAATCCCGACACGGGAGAACTTGAAAAAGTTAGAAACAGGCATTGAGTTAGACGATGGAAGTACAGCACCTGCTCATGTCAAAATGACAACAGTCGACAAAAAGACCAACACCGCTCTTGTTGAAATTACGATTCATGAAGGACGTAATCGTCAAGTGCGTAGAATGTTCGATGCGATCGGTTGTCCAGTAACGAAGCTAAAGCGTGAACAATTTGCTAATTTAACGACACGTGGTCTCAATGCGGGGGAAGCACGACAATTGACGACACATGAAATAAAGCAATTACGTGTGCTTGCAGAAACGGGTAAGATCGGCTAAAAAAGCCTTTAAAGTTCACAAACCTATCACTACTGTAGCATCCACTGATTTTCCCTTTTGTTATAATGAGATAGGTACGTAAGGTAGGTACGTAAATTTGACAGGAGGTTACATGATTGGTCAGAAAGAAAAATAAAAAGACTATCCGGCTAATTAGCAGGACAGCCCTTCTATTAATTTTGGCAGCCATCATTGTTTACGCGATTACTTCAAAAGATAAAGTAAAAGTATTAGCTGAAGGAGATAAAGCTCCTGACTTTGAGCTTGTGGATTTAGAAGGAAATGCACATCGACTGTCTGACTACAAAGGGCAAGGTGTGTTCTTGAACTTTTGGGGGACTTGGTGTCCGCCGTGTAAAAAGGAAATGCCGTATATGGAAGACGTGTACAAAGACTTCGAAGCGAAGGGTGTACATATTCTAACAGTTAACGTTGGAGAACCGAAAGTGAAAGTGGAACTCTTCCGTGATGATATGAATCTAACGTTTCCTATGTTGTGGGATAAGAATAAAACAGTGATGGACTTATACAATATTAAGCCATTACCTACGACTTTTTTGATCAATCCAGAAGGTAAGATCACGAAAGTTATTAAACAAGGAATGACAGAACAACAGATTGTAGAATATTTAGAAAGCATTCAACCAAAGTAAGGAGTTTGATACTCAATGAGCAAAATATCATGCCAATGTGGTCATGAAAATCCTTACGGCACGGAGCTTTGCGAGCAGTGTGGACGTCCATTATCAAAAAAAGCAAAGGAAAGTGACATTGTTGATATGCGATACGAGGGGGCTTCTAGAAGATCCCAAACGTATAAAAGTTCAATAATCGATAAAATATGGAACTTTTTCTCCAGTGTCAAAATCGGTGTCGGCATTATTGTGGCTGTGTTACTCGCTTCTGCAATTGGGACTATTTTTCCGCAGAAATTCTATGTACCTGCAACAACAGATGCGGAGTATGCGGAATACTATGAGCGTCTTTATGGTGTCGTAGGGAAATTTTATTTCGAATTAGGTTTTTATGATATGTACAATAGTTGGTGGTTTAAAGTTTTGATCGGAATGCTCGCGACTTCTATTATTATCGCAAGTATTGACCGAGTCGTACCACTTTATAAATCACTTAAAAAGCAACGGACACGCCGCCATCCATCCTTTATGAAGCGTCAGCGGATTTATGGGGAAGGCGCAATTGAGAATACAGCGGAATCTTTTGCGAAAGCAGAAGAAGAACTGAAAAAAATGCGTTACAACGTAAAAACAGAAAACGGTGCAATTTTAGCTGAAAAGCATCGTTTCTCTCGTTGGGGTCCGTATGTTAACCATACAGGACTCATTATCTTTTTCGTCGGCGTATTACTACGCGGTATTCCAGGCTTCTATGTGGATGAAGCGATGTGGATACGCGAAGGTGAAACACGTAATATCGTCGGTGCGCCAGGATATGTACTTGAAAACAAAGGCTTCACATTAGAGAACTACACTAAAGAAGAAGCAGAAGAAGTTTTTGGTGCTGCATTAGATAAAGTGGGCTCAATTGTGAAAACGTATAAGACCGACGTTACACTGTATAAAGAAAAAGAAGGTTCATTACCTGGTAGTGATAATCTTGAAAAAGTTGAAGATTACGCAATCGTTGTGAATAAACCATTAAAATTCAATGGTTACAACGTCTTCCAAATGGACTACAAACTAGATGAATTGAAAACAATGACGTTCCATTTAGTGGAAAAATCGTCTGAGGCTTCATTAGGTGAATTTACGGTCGATTTAAGTAATCCGGAAAAAGAGTATGATTTAGGTAATGGTGCGTCTGTAAATATGCTTGGATTTTATCCGGACTATGACGGTATAAAAGATGGTGAACCGTATTCGAAGTCACCGGTTCCAAACAACCCAGCATTCATCTTCCAAATGAATACGCCTGAAAAGCCAACAGGCGAAAAAAGCTTTGTTGCGATTCGCCAAACGCTTGAGGTGGAGCAAAATGATTATGCGATCAAATTTGCTGCTGCAGAAACACGGAATATTTCGGGTTTAACGATCCGTAAAGATAAAACATTGTATATTTTATTGCTTGGTGGTCTAGTCTTTATGATTGGTGTCATTCAAGGAATGTATTGGCAACATCGCCGAATTTGGATTCAAGAAGATGCGGATGGTCATGTATTAATAGCTGCCCACACGAATAAAAACTGGTTCTCTTTACGTAAAGAACTAGATAAACTACGACAATCGACTGCTTTGCCTGCTTATATAGATCGTCAGGATCCTGAGTTGGACAAGCCAGAACAGGAAGGGGACGAAGAAATATGGACTTAGTTACGATCAGTAGTAACTTATTATTAGTATCATTTGTTGCGTACTTAGTAGCGACTCTATTTTTTGGTGGAGCCATTAAAAAGTCGAAATCAGAAAAAGCCTATCACAATAGTAAATGGGGAACGATTGGTCTTGTCATTACGATCATCGGATTCCTTACACATGTAGGTTATTTTGCTACACGATGGATTGCATCGGGTCACGCACCGCTTAGTAATATGTTTGAATTTACAACTGCATTCGGTATGATGCTCGTCGGTGCATTCATTCTGCTGTATATTATGTACCGAACGCCTTCTCTTGGGTTGTTTGCTTTACCGATTGCGATTATTATCATTTCCTATGCAACGATGTTCCCACGGGAAGTTACTCCGTTAATCCCTGCATTGCAAAGTAAATGGTTGTTCATCCACGTAATTACAACGGTAATTGGTGAATCCATTCTTGCGATTAGTGCGGTAGCTGGATTAGTATTTCTAGTGAAAAACATTGATATGACGAAAAAATCTAAACAACGTTTTTGGATTGAAGCAGTCATGTTTACGCTCGTCCTCGTTTTAGGTTTTGTCGTAACGTCTACAACTTTCAAGGTATTGGGCTATGAAGCGGAATTCACATATATCGATAAAAATGAAGCACCTGCAGAAATCACCTATCATGTTCCGCCACTATTCGGAATGAACGAATACGAAGCGATGACACCAGGTGCGATGACACCGTGGGTAGAATTGCCGCCAATTATTAACGCTCAAAGATTAACATCTCTAACATGGTCAGTTGCAGCAGGGGCTGTGCTTTACTTGCTATTGCGCCTCATTGCGCGCAAGCCACTCGCTGCTGTGTTCCAGCCGCTAGCGAAAAAAGCGAATTCTCAGTTGATGGATGAAATCGGTTATCGTTCCGTGTTAATCGGATTTCCGGTGTTTACGCTCGGTGCGTTGATATTCGCTATGATCTGGGCGCATGAAGCGTGGTCGCGGTTCTGGGGTTGGGATCCTAAAGAAGTATGGGCTCTCATCACATGGTTATTCTACGCTGCTTTCCTTCACCTTCGTCTTTCTAGAGGATGGGAAGGTCAGAAATCTGCTTGGCTCGCTGTGATAGGTTTTGTTATTATTATGTTCAACTTAATCGCAGTTAACTTGATTATTGCGGGCTTACACTCCTACGCGTAAATTTTGGCTGCATGGCAACTATTGTCATGCAGTCTTTTTATTTCTTTTTATACTGTATAATAGGTACAATAGAGATAGAAGTATGTCGAAAGGGGAATTATTTGTGGAAGAGACTGTGAAGCTATTAGTAGTGGATGACGAGGATCGGATTCGCCGATTGCTAAATATGTATTTATCACGTGAAGGTTATGAAATCGATGAGGCTGTCGATGGGGCGGAGGCGCTAGAGAAAGCATTCGCTGAGCAGTACGATTGTATCCTACTCGATGTCATGATGCCTGAAAAAGATGGATTAGAAGTACTTGCGGAACTACGTGAGAATAAGCAAATGACACCTGTTATTTTATTGACAGCTAAAGGTGAAGAAGCGGATCGTGTAGGCGGCTTTGAAAGTGGTGCAGATGATTATATCGTTAAACCGTTTAGTCCGAGGGAAGTCGTGTTGCGAGTCAAGGCGATGCTAAGAAGATCTGTGTCATTCCCGAATGTTTCATCAAATACATCATCAAAAGATTTGGTTGTGTTTCCTCAACTGACGATTGATCACGATGCACATCGTGTGACAGCAGAAGGTAAAGAAGTCAACCTAACACCGAAGGAATACGAACTACTATATTTCTTAGCAAAGTCACCAGATAAAGTATTCGATCGTGAGCAATTATTGAAAGAAGTATGGCATTATGAATTTTTCGGAGACTTACGTACAGTTGATACGCACGTCAAACGGCTTCGTGAGAAGTTAAGTCGCGTTTCAGAGCGGGCAGCGAAAATGATCGTTACGGTATGGGGTGTCGGCTACAAGTTTGAGGTTCCGAACGAATGATTAGAATATGGAATTCAATTGTCGGGAAGCTATGGGCCACCATATTGCTTCTCGTTTCATTTGTACTATTTATCGTGACATTGCTTCTACTAGAGTTCCTAGATAATTTCCATACGAAACAAGCGGAAGAATCATTGCAGAGGGAAGCTGCCACCATCAGCAAAATTGTAAATGATCGCGATAAACAAAGTATGAATTCCATGCATGTAATTATAGATGACATTTTGGATAAGGAAACAAATGCTGTAGTCATTGATCAACAAGGGACTGTACTATATTCGTTCCATACGGCCAATAGCAAAGAGGAAATCGAGAAAAAGTTATTAACTGAGAATAGTTTATTCGAATCACCGGAAGTTGGAAAGCAGATAGTAAAAGAAATGATCTTGCCTTCATTGACTGAAAATGAAGTCATGGAGCAATATTTAATTTTATCGTATCCTTTTGAGTCAGCACCTGGTAAAATCGCCAGTGTGTTGATGTATCAGAGTTTGGAAGCTGTCCATCGAACGACGAAAAGTACGACGAATATCGTGTTCTTATCAGCATTTATCGCTTTTATATTGACTACATTTTTCGCCTTTTTCTTATCGACACGTATAACATTACCACTACGTAAGATGAAGCAGGCAGCGTTTGAGTTATCTAAAGGAAATTTTGATACGCATTTACCCGTTGCGCAAAAAGATGAAATCGGACAGTTAGCAACTGCTTTCAATCAGATGGGGCGCCAGTTGAAGTATAATATTGAATTGATTAAACAAGAAAAAGAACAATTATCAAGTATTCTAACATCAATGACCGATGCGGTTATTACATTTAATCAAGATTACTCGATTTTATTGAAAAATCCGCAAGCTGAACTATTGCTGAAGCAATGGTATGGCTATAATGAGAAAAAGGATCATCCGTTGCCAAAAGAAGTATTTCATATGCTCGAGCATGCGATTTCATTTTCTGAACAAGTAGAAGATGAATTAGAGCTTGGTGGACAGTTTTATGTTATTTCTATAAGTCCTTTGTATAGTGAAAACAGCATTCGTGGAGCAGTCGCTGTATTCCGCGATATGACCGAACAGCATAAGCTCGATAAATTGCGATCAGACTTCATCGCTAACGTCTCTCATGAGCTTAGGACGCCGATTTCGATGCTACAGGGCTATAGTGAAGCGATTATTGACGATGTCGTGAGCAGTGAAGAAGAACGTATGGAAATGGTACAAATCATTCATGATGAATCAAAGCGAATGAGCCGTCTAGTGACGGATTTGCTGAACTTAGCACGAATGGAATCTGGTCATATTCAATTAAACCAAGAACCATTGCCAGTAGTAGACTTCCTTAATCGTCTAGTCACTAAATTTTCACAAGTCGCAAAGGATGCGGAAGTAGATTTATCGTTGAAGACGGATGAATCAACGAGTCTTTTTGTAACAGCCGATGAAGACCGCTTGGAACAAGTATTTACGAATCTAATAGATAACGCTATTCGCCATACTCCTAACGGTGGAGCGGTGACATTAGGTATTTACCGATCAAAGGACACATTAGATATTACCGTTGCAGATACAGGTGTCGGAATACCTGAAAAAGATTTACCATTTGTCTTTGAGCGTTTTTATAAGGCGGATAAAGCACGAACGAGAGGAAAAGGCGGTACTGGGCTTGGCTTAGCGATTGCAAAAAATATTATGGAAGCACATCACGGATCGATCCTCGCAACACGTGGAGAGGTTACAGGTACAATCTTTATTTGCTCACTTCCATTTGATCAGTCAATAGACTGAAACTTTTTCGGATATAAATCGACTACTCTATAGAGAGAAGGGATTGAATGGATGATTCCGTATTTCTGCGTTTATATGAAGACTATAACCGAGATGTATTTAACTTTTTGATCTATCTCACTCGCAACCGAGATATTGCAGAAGATTTAATGCATGAAGTATACATTCGAGTGCTTAAATCGTATGGGAATTTTGAAGGTAAAAGCTCGGAAAAAACATGGTTATTCGCTATTGCTAAAAATGTTTCCATTGATTACTTCCGTAAACAAGCAACAATTAAAAAACATACCAACCTTCACTTTGATTGGGAAACGACAGAATTAGTTGCAGTAGATCGTCTACCGGAACAGCTAATTGAGTTGGATGATGAAAAAAAGGTCGTGTTAGAAGCGTTGCATAGTTGTACTGGTGATCAGAAAATGGTCATTCTACTGCGATTTTTCCAAGACCTAACGATTGCTGAAACGGCGGACGCATTAGAATGGACAGAAAGCAAAGTGAAAACGACGCAGCATCGTGCAATCAAAGCACTACAAGAAAAGGTAAGAGAGGAGGATAGGGCATGAGCAAAGAGAAGTGGGATGAAGAAAAAATTGACAAAACGTTACGTGAAATGCCTACGATTGAGGATCGACGCTCAAAAGAAGAAGTGTTTCAAAGACTAAAAAATGATTCAAGATTAACTGCAGGGCAACCGAAGAAAAGAGTATCCAAAGGAAAGTGGAAGCCGACTATTGTAGCGGTTGCGGCGGTTCTTTTACTCACAATCTTAGTGCCTACATTCCTCAATCATACCGAACAAACGGCAATGGATAAAACGACTTCACAAGAAGCAACAGAGTCAGTGAAGATGGAAGACCACTCCACTATAGGTAATGAGAATGCAGCAAATGAAGAAAGTGCCGAAAGCGCCGATGAGATTATGTTTTCAAGAGTTACAGACGTGCATTACGCAGCATATGCTGACAGTACACAGATACCTTTTCGTATAGGTCTGGCAACTGATCAGGCGACGATTATTCCGGTTACATTCTTATTGCCACAAGAACAAGTAGTACGTGATCTTCAGACAAGTGAACCTGATACTGTGGCTTTATATAACGCATATGCAAAGAAGATAGATGAGGAAACACTAGGCTTCACAGCGTATCACCCATATAATGCGGAAGTTTCATCCGAAAACAAACGAGTAGTCATGAAGTTTCCCGCTAATCATTCGTACGATCTAGCAAGTGCTACACTAGAAATGTTGAATCTTTCTATTCAAGCGACGTTTTACGGCATGGATGAGGTTGAATTTCTTCAAGAAGATGGATCACCTATCGAGTTTGATCAAGTAGGTGAAGTAGCCGAACCAATTACACTGACTGGAGCTGCAAAACATCAAGCGTATTATCGATTTACACAAAGTAACGCAGAGCAGCTTCTTTCTTCGAATTTTGGACAGTCCTATGAGACGGTAGAAGAGGCCCTTGAGGCAATGAAAGAAACTCCGAATGATATTTATTCTAGCGTTGTGCCTTCAAATATTGATTTTACCGTGACGGAAGAGCAAGGAATTGTACATGTGAAATTCACACAACAATTAGATTTAGACAGGTTGCAACTAGAAGATGCAATGCAGTTGATTGAAGGCATCTTATTGACAGTGGCAAGTTTTGATAAACAAGTTCAGTTTAGTCATATAGTACAAGAGAACTGGATGAACTTTGATTTTACACAGCCTGTGAAAAAGCCAATTGGTGCCAATCCAAAGTATTTGATTATCGAATGAAACTGTTTTGTAAACTCATGTAGTTTACAAAACAGTTTTTTTGCGCTACAATATGAATATAATTAAATATTGATTCATCTTCGGGGCAGGGTGTAATTCCCGACCGGCGGAAATAAAATAGTTTTCTATTTTTAGCCCGCGAGCGTAACAGCAGATTCTGGTGAGATTCCAGAGCCGACAGTATAGTCTGGATGGGAGAAGGTGAAGGTGCAGCCATCTTTTTGTGTACGCAAAAATGGTGCTTGTTTTCGGTCGGATAAATGTAGTTTGTTTATCTGTACTTAACATTGCATTTAACTCTCCCTAAAGCATAGCTGCTTTAGGGATTTTTTAGCGAAGCACTAGATGAGTGAGCCTTTCCTCTTTTGAAGTGAATCGCAAAAGGAGAGAGGAACAATTGAATAGAAAAAGGTTACGCAAATTGATTTTGGTAGCTATATTAGGAAGTATCTCGACAGTTTTAATGCAGTTCAATTTTCCAATTCCAGCTATGCCTGGATTCTTGAAAATTGACTTTAGTGAAATTCCGGCAGTCATGGCAATTATGACGATGGGTCCAGTTGCAGGAATTGGTGTAGAGTTATTAAAAAACGTCATTCACTGGTTTTTATCAGGAAGTCCTACAGGTGTTCCAGTGGGCGAGATTGCGAACTTTGTGACAGGCATATTATTCATTATGCCAATCTACTGGATTTACATGAAATATCGTTCAGCAAAAGGTTTAGTAGCAGGCTTGATCGCGGGTACAACAGCCATGGCAGTTGGTATGAGTTTGTTGAATTACCTAGTGTTTTTGCCGATGTACACGTATTTCCTAGGTATGCCTCCTGTAACAGGTAATGCATTGTATCAAATGATTATATTAGGAATCTTGCCATTTAACTTGATCAAAGGTGTCATGTTGTTGGCTATTTCGTTAATGTTATATAAGAGTATGGAAAAGTGGATTTTCCAGCAACAGAAGAAGTTGTTGTTCTAACAGTAAAAAGCAGTCCCCTCGTAGCGAGGGGACTGCTTTTTGTGGTTATATAAGGTGGAGAAAGTAGACTTGACAAGTAGTCTGGGATTTACAGCATAGATATGCCACTAACGCTACGCTAATGCAAAGTCTAGAGTCTCAAGACTTATCGGGGGTCTCCCTGTTCCAGTTCTTCTGAAATGTAGCGAAATGGTACACTATCCACTATCCCATTCTATTTATCCAAGCTACTAAATGCCTGTTCTAACGGCTCTTTTAAAGGAGTAGCTAATGTTTTTGCATATTCTGCGGTTAGGTGGTTATTATCGCGATAGACAATAATGTTGCCGATTACGGGATAACAAGTGGTTTCGTCACAGAAGTAATCGGTTAGGTCTTCGAAGATGACGTTGGATGGTATGCCTTCGGTGTTTTTCCAAGGAAGTATATCTGAAACGCCTTCTGAACGATTGATTGCGCAATCTAACGGCTCTTTGGCGTTTTCTAAACAAAGAGGAATTTTCTCTTTCATCCGCGGGTTATCCCGAATGGCAAAAATCGTCGTGACTCCTTCAAGATACTTCCACTGATTAATATAGCCGGGTGGGACTTTATCATGCTTGTTCAGAGTGGCTGTCGTAAATACTAAATCGGGTGGATTTACTTTTAAGTCTTCTATTAAATTAGCGTTCCACTCAACACAAGCTTTTGTTAAATATCCGTCGGGGTCTTCATCCGTGAATCGACAACCATCGTGATTATACAAGTCGATTCGGAAATTTAGTTTTTCTGCTAGTATTTCAAGTGCAGGGAACCAGTGTCCGGAATGGGAACCACCGACTAAAGCGAGGACGTACTCTGGATTGTTCAATACGCCATACGAACACATTTTTACTTCGGTAAGATCGCGCGCTAAACAATGGGTATCTTCATAAAATCTAGGTAAATCGTTTTTGATAGCCAATGCCGAAGGGACAGGTTCCAAACCTTTAGGTGGATCCAAGTCATAAAAAATACTTTTAGCACCTGGATAGTCTATTTCATTCTGCTTCCAATTGATCATACTCGCTGATGTCTTTTGTATATAGACTGAAATCGTCACTATCGATGTGCATGTTAGTAAAAGCATACAACTTAACACAGCAATGAGTAGGCGTTTCTCAGGCCCTCTACCTATCTTAAGGACTGGCTTTTCGAGTAGCTTAGTCGAGAAAAACGACAATATGAATGTGATAAGTAAAAGTATGATGCCATCTAGTATAGGCACTGTTGTTGTTTTAAAATATCTTTGATAAAAAATTAAAAGCGGCCAATGCCATAAATAAATTCCATACGTCAGACCACCTAAATATGTAAAGGGTTTGATGCTTAACAATCGATTGACACCGAATTTGGTAACAACTTCTGCTGAAATTAAGATCAATAGCACGCCACTAATAGGCACTAAAGCCAAGTAGCCAGGAAAGCCAGTAGATACGGGCAATATGACACCTGTTAGGCAAATAATCAATAGTCCTATCCAGCCAATAGCGGTACTGACGCCTTTATTGAATCGCAAATAAGGAGAAAGTAAAGCGAATATACCACCGATACTGAATTCCCACATACGAGTGAATGTGTCAAAGTACGCCCACGGTTGATTGACATGTGTTTGATAGATTGAATATGACAATGAAGATAAGCACACTATAAGTAGTGAGACTAGTAATGTTTTCCGTACCGGTGTCTCTAACACTTTTTTTGCTATAAAATAAACACTAGTAATTAAAAGCAGCCAAAGTATATAAAACTGACCTTGTACGCTGAGAGACCAGTAATGTTGGAATGGGCTGGCTGCGTTGTCCAGTGCCAAGTAATCTACGGAGTCAAAAGCCAATCGCCAGTTTTCATAATAAAATGTAGAAGCTGCAATATGTGCAACGATTTCTCCCCACTCAATCTTCGGTAAAAAAACTAAAGACAATACACCAGTAACAATTATGACAAGCAGTGCTTGCGGGAATAGTCTTCTAGCTAGCCCTAAGATGAAGTTAGGGAAGTTTACAGACCCTGTTTTCTCAATTCTTGAAAGAAGAGATAAGGTTATTAAGTAACCAGAAATGATGAATAATACATCGATTCCTCCGGATACTCTGCCCAACCATATATGGTAAATCGCGATGAGTAGGGTTGCGATGGTTCGTACACCTTCGATTTCAGGACGAAATCTCTTTTCGGATGAGCGTAAATCAGTCATACGTGTTCTTCACCCCATAAATTTTATATAGCTCATAAATAAATACAGACTGTCACTATACTAATAGAATGCAGTGGGAGTTTCAAATCCTATATTTGCTAGTAATGAACGGTGGACAACCAAAAAACAACACATCCTACGTGCGGAAGTGTTGTTAAGTATGAATCAATCTTCATATTTTAATGGATCGCCTTCGAAGGCCGCATCCGCAATTTTAATTGAATCAGTAGGGCAACCATCAAATGCGTCTTCAAGGTCCTCCATCAGTTCTTCTGGAACTTCAGTGTTTCCCATGTTATCATCTAAAATAACAAACGCAATTCCTTCATCGTCATAATCATAGATATCTGGTGCAGCTGCGCCACATGCTCCACATGCGATGCATGTATCTTGATCGACAATCGTAAACTTTTTAGACATTGTCTTTCTCCCTTCTTCCTTTCACTATTCACACAACTCGTTTGTATCTACTCTATTCTAAAGCTGTTTTCATCACATTTCAACAATAAAACTTTATTTCTTTAGGAGGGAGTGCAATTGACGTTAGAATCTGTCTTATTAACGATGTTTCAACGCCTACACGGTGAACGTTCAGCGCAAGCTGTATATCATATTTTACGTGGGAAACGTTCAGGACAAACGTTGCAAGATGTAGAATATTATCAGTTAAAATCGTTTTATTCATTATTACCGAATTTGCCTGCAGTAGAATTCCAACATGCAATCGATCGTATGGTATCAGATGGCTTGATACGAATCAAAGAACAACTGGTATTTTTAACCGAGAATGGTGAGCGTAATCACGTCGATTATGGCTGGCGCTTTAACGGCTGGGATTACCGTGGAAAAGAACGGGAATTTAGCAAACGACTGGCGCTCGTTGTACAAACGTTGTCGAATGTTAGGATGGGTGCGAATATGTTCATGCCGATACAAAGAGAATTGCCAATCCAACAATTTATCAAAGAGTTCCTACGCAATCAATCTGTTCCAATTAGTGAGTTGTCTAGAAAACTGCGTGTGGAGTTAGAACGGACGATGCTCGAAACTCAACTGACCGAACTGCAATGTACAATCTTTTCCTATAGATTAACAGGTCATGGATTAACAGCTTTGACGTGGGAACAACTAGCAGACGAATTGAAGGTATCTAGCGTATCCATCCAATTGACCTTTTTAGAAAGTCTACATATTATATTGGATTTCATTCATGAACAAGAAGAATTCCCATTATTGAACAACTTAGCCGTCGGTTGTCGAGTGGACACATACTTGACACATTCTGCAGAACGGACTAGGAAATTATTTGAACATGGATACTCCATCGAGCAAATTGCTTCGTTACGCAACTTGAAAATAAGTACGATAGAAGATCATTTTGTAGAAATGGCGGCGAATTTGAAACACTTTCCTTTTGAAGAATTTGTGTCGCAGAAACAAATGGACGATGTATGGCGTCACATAGATCGATTGCAGACTAAACGCTTGCGCGTATTAAAAGAACAATGTGACGAGCTAACGTATTTTCAATTGCGTTTAATCGTCATCCATGGAAAGCAGGTGAGTAGCTAATGGAACTTCAGGACATATTGCGGCAGCGGTTCGGCTATGAATCTTTTCGACCAGGGCAACAGGAAGTGATCGAGCAAATAGTAGCCGGAAGAGACGCCCTTGCGATTTTTCCAACGGGTATGGGGAAGTCCTTATGCTATCAATTACCTGCTTATATAATAGAAGGAGCTGTCATTGTAATTTCACCATTGGTCGCCTTGATGGAAGACCAAGTCGCAAATTTGCGTAAACATAAAGAAAAGCGTGTTGTAGCGATTAATTCTTTTTTATCAAAGCAAGAGAAAGACTTGGCGTTAAGCACATTGAATCGTTATAAATTCATTTTCCTTTCTCCTGAAATGTTGATGCAGCCGAATGTGCAGCAACTCATCCGTCAATTACATATCGCCTTTTTCGTTGTAGATGAAGCGCATTGCATTTCGGAATGGGGATTTGATTTTAGGCCGGATTATTTGCGCTTGAAAGAACTCTTTCAAGGGGGAAACCGAGCACCGATTTTAGCGCTAACAGCCACTGCCGATGAAAAAGTCATATCGGACATCACTTCTTACTTACATTTGAATAATCCGCATATCGAACAGCAACCAATCGATCGTCCGGCGATTTCCTATCGCGTCTTGCATTTAGACAATGAGCGTGAGAAGACAGAATGGATCATTGGACGACTTTCTACAACGATCGGTCCTGGTATTATTTATGTTGCTTCTAGAAAACGTGCGGATGAACTAGCGGCAATCATACGGGAGCATCGTATTCGTGTAGCGAGCTACCATGGAGGTAAAGAGCAAGATGAACGTTCGATTATCCAGGAACAATTCGTTCAAGGCGAGTTGGAGTGGATTTGTGCAACGAATGCGTTCGGTATGGGCATCCATAAAGACGATATCCGTCAGATTATTCATGAACATCTTCCGGCAACCCCCTCAGCTTATATTCAAGAAGTGGGACGTGCTGGGCGGGATGGTAGGAAGGCGACAGCTTCGTTACTTTATTGTGAACGAGATATTCAGAAAGTAAAGTTCATTGTCTATGAAGACCTTCCGGATGAGCAGCAAATTCGCCACTACCATTCATTCGTACAAACAGGTGTTGCAGCAGATCTTGCTGCGCAACAATCTGGACTATCGGAAGTCGCTTCGAGGTTGTTAGATTACTACTTTGAACAATTCAATGAACATCAAGTAATTCGACAAATCAGGCGGATTTATGAAGTGAAAGAAAAGCAAATCGCAGAGATGGAATCCTATGTGAAAAGTGACGGCTGTTTACGTCAACAGCTCTTACAGTATTTTGATGAAAGGCCTGCTATCGCTAGTACGGATTGCTGTTCGCACTGTGGAAATCTACAAGAAGATTGGCTGGGGAGAAATAAAAATGAAGAGAAAACGACAAAAGTCTTGCATTGGAGAGAAAGACTCTATCAATTGCTTGGATAAGCACAGCGCACATATTTACTTTTTCGATAATATTCGGCATAATAAGACTGTAAATAGAATAGAATACTTTCTATTACTTGAGTGAATAAGAAATAGGAAACTTCATATACTGGTAGTTAACATTATGAGGTGTGAAGGAGTAGTTGAAATTGAGTAAAAATCAGTATGAATTGGACTTTGAAAACCATCGTAGAGAGATTCCTATAAATGGAGGATACATGCCTTCAAGGACAGAAATCCATAGCAAGAAAAAAGATGGGCAGCCAAATCCATTGAAACTTATTACAATCTTTCTTGCGATTTTCACATCAATCCCGATACTCTTTTTACTTTACGTATTAGTGGGTTTATAATTACCTTCTTTCAGACCAAGTATAAGTAGAAATGACAGTGGTTCCTATGAATGAAAGGTCTATACAAAGTGAGCATCAATTTTTAGATTTATCATGACTATTGATATAATGAGTAAGTATTTATACTACTAAGAAAGCAAAGTGGATACTTTGCTTTTTTCTATGGGAGTTGTCTAATGAAAAGAGTGTTTCTAACGGTAGTACTATCGGCTTGTAGCTTGCTTATGTATATGTTTGCTTTAGCCCATCAAAATCGACTGATGACGCATACTGTGTCGATAAAAGATTGTTCTTCTAAAACGTTAAACGTATTCTTCATATCTGATATTCATAGACGTCGGCTGCCGAAGCAATTGATTAATCAGCTACGTCACTCTGCCATTCATGCAGTCATTGTTGGAGGAGACGTGGCGGAACAAGGAGTTCCGTTAGAGCGTGTAAAAAGAAATATGCAAATGCTCGCTTCTGTTGGACCGTTATATTATATTTTCGGCAATAATGATCAGGAAGTAGGCACGGAACTATTAATGAAGATTGTTGAAGAAGTAGGCGGAGTAACATTGATAGATCAAACAGTTACTATTCCCCAGCACCCTACTTGGGGATTATGCGGGCTACAGGACCCTACAAATGGGCCAGTCGATATTGATCAGGCGGTTACCTCGGCGGAGAGGTGTGAGCATACCATCTTAGCTGTGCACAACCCGTCACAATTCCGAAAAATAGCAAGTCGCCTGCAGCCTAAACTTATGCTAGCAGGTCATACACATGGCGGACAAATCCGTTTAGGGACATGGGGACTGCAAGATAAAGGGAAGTTTCAAACTACGGAAACGGGCGCACAGTTAATTAGCAATGGCTATGGTACGACGATGGTGCCTTTGCGTCTCGGTGCTAAATCCGAGTGTCATATAGTGGAAATCCACTACTAAAGTGGAGAAGTTAGGAGAGTAGATTTCATGAATTCTGTTGATGCAATAATTGTCGGTGGCGGTCCATGTGGTTTGTCAGCGGCAATTGAATTGCAAAATATTGGTTTATCGGTAATTGTCATTGAAAAAGGCAATATTGTTCATTCTATTTATAATTACCCCACCCATCAAACGTTTTTTAGCTCTAGTATTAAATTATCGATCGGTAATACACCTTTCATCACAGCGCTTGATAAACCGAAACGCAATGATGCCTTAGTCTATTATCGAACGGTAGCCCAACTAGAGAAATTGCGCATCCATAGCCATGAGAGAGTGGAAGATGTGATAAAGGAGCAAGGCCATTTTGTAATCCAGACCGATAAAACTACATATAAAGCAACGTACGTCGTTGTGGCCACTGGTTATTATGACCAACCCAATCGTTTGGACGTGGTTGGTGAAGAATTGCCGAATGTCTATCACTACTTTAAAGAAGCGCATCCGTATTTCAATAAAAACATTATAGTCATCGGGGGAAAAAACTCTGCTATCGACGCTGCGTTAGAATTACAACGTGCAGGCGCGCATGTTTCAGTCGTCTATCGTAACGACACGTATTCAAAAAGTATCAAGCCGTGGATTTTACCAGGCTTTGATAGTTTAGTTCGTAACAAAGAGATCAACATGTATTTCAATGCGGATGTTACGAAAATTACTGAAACGGCTGTAACTGTTGATCAACAAGGTCATGTGTTCGATCTACCAAGCGACTATGTATTCGCGATGATTGGCTATCATCCCGATCATGCGTTTTTACGCAAGATAGGTATCCACGTAGACGAACAATCAGGTCGGCCGATCTTTAATGAAGATACGATGGAAACGAATGTCGAAAATCTATTTATCGCAGGTGTTATTGCAGCCGGAAATAACGCCAATGAAATATTTATCGAAAATGGCAGATTCCACGGTGGAATGATAGCTGAATCGATTAAGAATACGCTCTAAAACGAAAACCGTTTGCTCTGTGCAAGCGGTTTTTGTCGTATCCTGATGAGAATGGTATACTAACAAAATAAGGAGGCTCGCGTATGTTCATATTGTTAACTGTAGCGATTGCACCGAGCTTAGCACTTTTTAGTTATTTGTATCTCAGGAAGCAAATGGCAAAAGAGCCATCGCGCACTTTGTTCCACGCATTTATTTACGGTGCGATTATGACATTTCCGATTATGTTTATCCAACATGTTTTCGAAGAAGAGCATGTATTTAATAATGAGTTTTTACGTAATACTTTATTTACAAGCAGTTTAGAGGAATTCTTTAAATGGATTATCATTTTCATACTTGTTTATAAAACAGTGGAGTTTGAAGATGCCTATGACGGAATTTTATATGGTGCAAGTGTGTCGCTCGGTTTCGCCACGGTCGAAAATATTTTATATTTATTATCCTTTGGTCTTGATACTGCATTTATCCGTGCACTATTGCCTGTATCGAGTCATGCGTTATTTGGTGTAGTTATGGGTTATTATTTCGGTAAGGCGAAGTTTTCCCCAGTTGGTGAGCAAGGCAGATGGATCTGGGTTGCCTTTTTAGCTCCATTTTTACTCCATGCGCTGTATAATGCAATCTTGTTTTTATACGATTACTGGTTGTATTTAATGATCCCTTTCATGCTGTTCCTCTGGTGGTTTGGCCTCACGCGCGTCAAATACGCCCACACCTTTGCCGTGCAACAATTCAGGAAAAAGGCACATACTAACCTCAGAAAAACGCACTAGTGAAGCGGAGTGCAAGGCGGGCAATAAAATGTGCTTGAGTCTAGTTGGTTCGCATAGAACGAAACGGTACCCTTCGCATCACTCCACTCTAACGAATATAGACCAAACTCGTTTTTTATTAAACGGGTTTTTTTGTTTTTTTCTTATAAATTTCAGAAGGTTGGACAAACTAGAAAAAAGCGGAGAAATTTGGAGGTGGAATTTGATGAAGCGAGTGATACCGCGCTTGCTATTTATTGTAGTAGCAAGCGTACTAATCGGATTATTCTTTGTCAGTCAGAGTGAAGCGTTTAGTGGACGAGATTTGGCTAAAGGCGCAAAGGGAGACGATGTCATTGAATTGCAAGCAAGACTTCAATATATCGGATTCTATAACGGAACGATTGACGGGAATTTTGGCTACGGTACGTACTGGGCGTTGCGAAAATTTCAGGAGCAATACGGCCTGCCGATAGATGGCATTGCCGGTAAAAGAACGAAAAAGAAGCTACAAGGTATTTCGGATTATGATGAAAAGTTTGTCCAAGGACAACTTGCCAAAGGGAATAAATTTACGTATTACGGAGGACAGCCATTAGAGGAGCAAGTGAAAAAAGGCAGTCAGCCGCAGAAACAAATGCAGGCACCACCTAAATATACAGACCAAGATATTAAATTACTCGCCAATGCCGTTTACGGAGAATCTCGTGGTGAACCGTATGAAGGACAAGTGGCAGTTGCGGCGGTAATTTTAAACCGAGTCGAGCATCCTGATTTTCCAGACACGATTGGCGGTGTCGTGTTCCAACCGGGTGCATTTACAGCAGTTGCAGATGGACAGATTTGGCTAACGCCGAATGAACGAGCGAAAGAAGCGGTTATTGATGCGATCAACGGATGGGACCCTTCCGAAAACGCCATTTATTATTTCAACCCGATCACAGCGACAAGTAAATGGATCTGGTCTAGACCACAAATTAAGAAGATTGGTTTACACATTTTCTGTAATTAACTGAAAGGAGGTCGCAAAACGTGAAAAAGATAGTCTTTTTTCTAATGTATTCATTTATCGTATTGAGCATCTATACGTTGGGAACAACTCGTGAGAATGAACAGTTGTCTATAGCACTCAATACTCAGTATGCTAATAGCATTTCAGATGCTTCACAGAAGTTAGGAGAGCTAGAAGATGCGGTGAAAAAATCATTGTTATTTGAAAACAATAAGAGCTCATCCAAAGAGCGGGAAGATATTTGGCGCTTATCGTCTGACATTAAATCATCTATAGCGATGTTGCCGGTAGATGAAAGCTTCTCGACCTCTTGGATGAACTACTTGGGCAGATTGGGGAATTACGCCAAAGAGTCTACAGAACAAGGAAACCCTAATGAATACTATGAAGTAATGCAGCGAGCAGCAGATAATTTGACTGAACTGTCAAGTGAATGGAAAGTGGCGACGAAAGGTATGTTAACCGGTAATCTGTCGATTAATCATTGGGAGAAAAAGTTACGCGATTCACCGGAAGGAAAAGAGAATTGGAGTAAGATGGGTCAATCGGTCATGGAATATACAGAAACGGTCTTCCCTTTAACGGCTAGTGAATCAGATGCCCAGAAGAAGAAGAATTTAAGTGGTATTAAAGAAGATAAAATAGCCGAAGAAGAGGCTATAGAAAAGTTTAAGCAGCTATTTCCCAATGTGTCGAATGACTTGATTGTTGTGGATAAGAGTAGGAAAGGTTCACCTTATCCGTTCTATCATCTTCGTTTTGCGGAAAACTCAGCGATAGGCTATATCGATATTACTCAAAGAGGTGGGCATGTTTTATCCTATTTAGTCGAACGGCGAATGGGGAAACCTACTAAAAGTTATGAAGAACTAGAACAATTCGCAGAACAATTTCTAAAACAAGCAGATTACACGGATTTGGTACTGGAAGAAGCGAGAGAAAACGATATAGCCTGGCATTACGTTTTCGTTCGTGTGCATCCTGAAAATGGAGCAAAGGTATTTTCCGACCCTATTCACATGAAAATGGCTAAAGATAATGGTGAAGTACTTGGGCTTGATGCATCCGAATACATTCGCAAGGAGAAATTAGCGTCGCAACCGATAAGGAAAGTAGACTGGCAACAATTCTTCAGACCTGATGTCGAAGTGATGGATGAGCAACTCGCGTATGTGGAAGATCGTCAAATGCAACAACGTTTAGCGCACTATCTAACGGTTGTTTCAGATGCTGAAAGATCTGAAACTTATAAAATTATTATTGACACGGATACACTAGAAGTGATCACAACAGAAAAACAATGATGCTTATGGATTGATAGCGAACGAAAATAGATTGGAAAAGTTTCCACTACATGACATAATAGATATACTAGAAACTATGGCAGGTGGAAATATGAGGCTAACCATTGGAACGGTGTTAACGATCGAAAAGGACTATACAGAGGAATCTGAAAAGTTCAAATCCAGAGTAGTGGATATAGAGGACGAGAATCATTTCATGATAGATTATCCAATCAATATCACAACTGGAAAAACAGCATTCTTTATTGACGGCACACAACTACTTGTAACATTTGTAGACGATTATAAAATGTCATTTGCATTTCGAACAGAAGTGTTTAGCCGGATGAATCGAACCATACCTATGTTAAAGTTGAAATACCCGGGCGATAAAGAATTGATCAAAATTCAAAGAAGAGAATTTGTGCGCGTCGATACGTCACTTGATGTGGCGGTCCAATCAGAAGACGATTCACTCCAACTCGTTTCGCTAGACATAAGCGCAGGTGGATTAGCAGTCAACATGAAAAGTCATGAATTTTTCCCGTTAAAGGAATCTGTGGATTTGCTGATAGTTCTTCATTTCTCAAAGCAAGAAATCAAATATATTTCTTGTAAAGCATCAGTCGTAAGAAACTGGGAAGAAGCTAAACGCCGGTTAAGCTCATTCAAGTTCGATGAGATTGATGAAAAGGATCGTCAGCACATCATTCGGTATTGCTTTGAACGACAATTAGCGTTACGAAATTCCTAAGGAAAAGTCTATCTACAACAGACTTTTCTTTTTTTCTTATGGTACAATATAAGCTAAATGGAGGGGTTTCTAGCATGACTGGTAGAATGAGAATCGCAATCGATGGACCGGCGGCAGCGGGTAAAAGTACGATTGCTAAATTAGTAGCTAAAAAACTAGGATTTACGTATATTGATACAGGCGCGATGTATCGAGCGATCACTTATAAAGTGCTTCAACATGCTGTGGATCTTCATGACGAAGAAGCAATCGCAAAACTAATAGAAAAGACAGATATCGAATTGCATCCAAGCGAGCATGCGCAGCAAGTGATTTTAGATGGAGTCGAAGTTACTGATGTGATCCGTTCACACGAAGTGACGTCAACTGTCTCAGCAATCGCTGCACTTACATCCGTGCGCAAGTTATTGGTTGCTAAACAGCAAGGCTTGGCAGCTCACTCTTCTGTCGTTATGGATGGTAGGGATATCGGTACGGCTGTTTTGCCCGATGCGGAATTAAAGGTTTTCATGACTGCATCTGTAGAAGAGCGTGCACAAAGACGTTTCCTTGAAGAGCAGTCACGTGGCATAACAACAGATTATGAAACATTGAAAAGAGAAATATCTGAACGTGATTTAGCAGATAGTGAACGCGAAATTTCTCCGCTGAAAAAAGCAGAAGATGCGATTATCCTTGATACAACAGGGAAAACAATCGAAGAAGTGACTAGTAGTATTGTAAAGTATGCTGAAGAGAGGTACCCGCGATGAATTTATATCCGTTAGGCAAATTTTTGATCAGTACGATTTGTTACCCGCTTTACCGGATCAAAGTAATTGGCAAGGAAAACTTTCCGAGAGAGGGCGGTGTACTGTTATGCACTAACCATATCGATAATCTAGATCCACCAGTAGTAGGCATTACGTGCCCGAGAACGGTACATTTCATGGCGAAAGAGGAATTGTTCACGAAACCTATTCTAAAGACCGTTTTACCACAAGTGCAAGCCTATCCTGTCAAACGAGGGATGAGTGATCGCGAAGCATTCCGCACGACGATTAAATTATTGCGT
Source organism: Sporosarcina sp. GW1-11 (assembly GCF_033088395.1). Classification (NCBI taxonomy): domain Bacteria; kingdom Bacillati; phylum Bacillota; class Bacilli; order Caryophanales; family Caryophanaceae; genus Sporosarcina; species Sporosarcina sp. GW1-11. The sequence continues at coordinate 91,908 of NZ_JAPMIW010000005.1, forward strand.
GACGGTAAAGTTGTCGGTTTATTCCCGGAAGGTACCAGAAGCAAAACGGGTGAACTTGGGAAAGGATTGGCAGGTGCCGGTTTCTTTGCTTTAAAAGGTGGCGAAGCGAAAGTTGTGCCATGTGCAATCATTGGACCGTACAAAGCATTTTCGCAGTTAAAAGTGGTTTATGGTGAGGCGATTGATATGGCGCCTTACCGGGAAAGAAAAGCCTCTGCTGAAGAAGTAACAGAAGCAATTATGGCAGAGATATCCAAGTTGATTGAGCAGTATAAATAAAAGAATAAGAGTAATTTTTTGTTTTTGTGTGTAGATTCGAATACTATAGAGATAAGATTCATTATGGAGGAGGACTACATATGACTGAAGAGATGAATATGGAAGAAGTAAAAGCGTATGGTGAAGGTGATCATGTAACAGGTGTAGTGACGAAGGTTGAAGAGAAATCGGTGACTGTTGAAATAGCAGGCGCTCCTTTTGACGGCGTGATTCCAATCAGTGAACTTTCAAGCTTGCATATTGAAAAAGCAGCCGATGCAGTCTCAGTCGGTGACGAATTACAGTTAGCGATTACAAAAGTAGAAGACGATGCATATGTTTTATCAAAACGCCAAGTAGATGCAGAAAATGCATGGGATTCATTAAAAGAGCAATTCGAAAACGGTGAAATTATTGAAACAGAAGTGAAAGACGTAGTGAAAGGCGGATTGGTTGTTGACTTAGGCGTTCGTGGATTTATCCCGGCTTCTCTAGTTGAAGACCACTTTGTGGAGTCTTTTGATGATTACAAAGGCCGTACGATGACATTCAAGATTGTAGAAATGGATCAAGAAAAGAATCGTTTAATTTTATCACACCGTGCAGTTGTTCAAGCACAAAATGAAAAGAAAAAAGAGCAAGCACTTTCTACGATTCAAGAAGGCGATATCCTTAAGGGTACTGTACAACGTATCGCTTCGTTCGGTGCATTCGTAGATATCGGTGGCGTAGATGGATTAGTTCACATTTCACAAATCGCTCATGAACATATCGAAAACGTTTCTGATGTCTTAAAAGAAGGCGATGAAATTCAAGTAAAAGTATTGTCGGTTGACCGTGATGCAGAGCGCGTATCGTTATCGATCAAAGATACTTTGCCTGGACCATGGGAGAACATCGAAGCTAATGCGCCAGTTGGTTCTGTTTTAGACGGAACAGTGAAGCGTTTAGTCGCTTACGGTGCATTCGTTGAAATATTCCCAGGCGTGGAAGGACTAGTACACATTTCTCGTATTGCTCACGAGCATATCGGTACACCACAAGAAGTATTATCAGAAGGTCAGACTGTGCAAGTAAAGGTGTTAGACGTTAATCCGCAAGAGAAACGTATTTCACTTAGTATCAAAGATCTTCTTGAAAAACCAGCAGATGCACGCGGTGAAGAGAACTTCAGCTATGAGCTGCCTGAAGAAACAACGGGCTTCTCATTTGGCGATGTAATCGGTGATCAGCTGAAGAAATTCAAAGAATAATCCTTGATTGTGATCAACTAACAACAACTTATAGAAGAACTACCCACGGAATGATGATGCTTTCATATGCATCATCATTCTTTTTGTGTATAATATTCAAAGATAGGTCGGAAGGGTGTAATGAAAGAAATGAAAAAACCAACAGTAGCAATCGTAGGAAGACCAAACGTAGGGAAATCAACAATATTTAATCGAATCGTTGGGGAACGTATTTCTATCGTGGAAGACGTCTCGGGTGTTACACGTGATCGTATTTATAGCGCTGCAGACTGGTTGAACTATGAATTCAACTTGATTGATACAGGCGGAATCGATCTTAGAGATGAACCACTACTCGAACAGATTCGTGCGCAAGCTGAAATCGCCATTGACGAAGCGGATGTTATCATCTTTTTGACGAATGGTAGAGATGGTGTAACAGATGCGGATGAACAAGTAGCGAGAATGCTTTATAAAACAAAGAAGCCGATCGTTTTGGCAGTCAATAAAGTAGATAATCCAGAGATGAGAGAAATGATTTATGATTTCTATTCACTCGGCTTTGGTGATCCTTATCCAATTTCAGGATCACATGGATTAGGCCTTGGTGATTTATTGGACGCTGTCGCTGAAAGCTTTAAACAAATGGATTTAGAGGAAGAAGATGATGATTCCATTAAATTCTGTTTGATTGGACGTCCGAATGTTGGAAAATCGTCACTAGTTAATGCGTTGCTAGGCGAGGATCGCGTGATCGTAAGTGATATCGCAGGAACTACAACAGACGCGATTGACTCTGTGAAAGTCGTAGATGGTCAAGAATATAAGATCATTGATACAGCGGGTATGCGTAAAAAAGGTAAAGTGTATGAGAATACAGAGAAATATAGTGTGTTGCGTGCGTTAAAAGCGATTGATCGCTCAGACGTTGTATTGATCGTTCTAAATGCAGAGGAAGGTATTCGTGAGCAAGATAAGCGCGTAGCAGGATATGCAGAAGAAGCTGGAAAAGGGGTTATGTTCGTTGTCAATAAGTGGGACACGCTAGAAAAAGATGATAAAACGATGAATAACTTTATCGACGATATTAGAGACCAGTTCCGTTTCTTAGACTACGCGCCGATTCACTTTGTATCTGCTGAAACGAAGCAACGAGTGCATACACTCATCCCAAATATTCAAATGATCAGTGAAAATCATGCGTTGCGTATTCAATCAAGCGTCTTGAATGAAGTAATCGAGGATGCAGTCGCTAGAAACCCTGCACCTTCCGATAAAGGTCGCCGTTTACGTATTTATTATGCAACGCAAGTGGCAATCCAGCCGCCTACATTCGTTGTATTCGTCAATGAGCCAACGCTTATGCACTTCTCATATGAGCGATTTTTACAAAATAGATTACGTGAAGCATTTGGATTCGAAGGAACACCAATCCGCTTGATCACTAGGGCAAGAAGCTAACTAATCGATTAGAAAGGGTGGAGGTAATGGAAAAAGTCTCTGTAATAGGCGCAGGTAGTTGGGGAACGGCGCTTGGATTTGTACTGGCTGAAAATGGACACGATAGCTTGATCTGGACAAGACGTTCGGAACAAGCGTGTGAAATCAATGATCAGCATAGGAACAACCACTATTTACCCGACGTTTTACTGCCTGAAAACCTTACTTCAACTAGTGATTTGGCAAGAGCTATACAGCATGCGAACGTCATTATATTAGCAGTTCCTACCATTGCGATGCGTGAAACGTGCCAAAACATACAAGCGTTAATTACTGAACCGAAAGTTTTCGTTCACGTGTCAAAAGGGATTGAGCCTGATTCCTTGAAGCGGATCTCTGAAATCATTGAAGAAGAAATCGAAGACTCCCTTCGTGATGCAGTGGTCGTATTATCGGGCCCGAGTCACGCAGAGGAAGTAGTTCTTCGTCATCCGACGACTGTCGCTGCTGCATCTTATGATATAGAAGCGGCGGAACGAGTACAGGATTTATTCATGAATAATTATTTCCGTGTCTATACGAATTCAGATGTCATGGGTGTGGAGCTTGGCGGTGCATTGAAAAATGTTATTGCTTTAGCTGCAGGTCTTTCTGATGGACTGGGTTATGGTGATAATGCTAAGGCAGCGCTCATCACACGTGGTCTTGCTGAAATTACTAGACTTGGTGTTCGGATGGGTGCAAAACAGCAGACATTTTCTGGTTTGGCGGGTCTTGGTGATTTAGTCGTTACTTGTACAAGCGTGCATTCGCGGAATTGGAAAGCGGGAAATCGTCTAGGTAAAGGTCAATCATTAGAACAGGTCACAGAAGAGATGGGTATGGTCATAGAAGGTGTTCGCACGACGAAGGCCGCCTATCAACTCGCAAAACATTTTGAGGTTAATATGCCGCTAACAGAAGCGTTATATTCCATATTGTTTGGAGAAGTACCGGCGAAGGAAGCCGTCGACCAACTGATGAATCGTGGAAAAAGGCAAGAAATAGATATGTTCTTTGATGGTATTTAATTTATTAGGAAGGTGACAATTTTGTCCTCGTTAGATAAAATGTGGCTATCTTTTTATGCAATGGGTTTCATGTTAATTTCAATGGGCTTGATTTACGCGAGCCGATATAAAATAAAAAACCGTGTAGTTCAAATCCTATTTGCAATCGTAGCCTATACGTTATTAATTACTTCGTTCTTTGCGATGGTCTATTTAGTATTCAACGGACCGACGGGAGGAGCATAACCAATGAAAAAACAATTAGTCTTACTAGCAATCATGATCTGTGCAGCATTGCTGTCAGGTTGCCTATCTCGCTCGCCTGACGAGAAACAGGCAAGTGAAACACCATATCCTGACCAACTTGAAACAGTTCAGAAAGCTGTCGAGCGTTATCAGGAGCAAACAGGTGGTCTATTACCGATCAAAACGCGTGATATGGAAACGGATCCATATATAAAGTATCCAATAGAGTTTTCTAAGATCGTACCTGACTTTACAGAAAAAATTCCAGGTAATGCATTTGAAAATGGTGGAATCTTCCAATACGTATTAACAGATGTAGAGGAAAATCCTACAGTGAAACTCGTTGATTTACGGATTGCTGAAAAATTGCGCGATATTAATCTACGAAAATTCATCAACGGCAATTTGCCGTTTCTTGATGCAGTTGGAGAAAATGTTTATGAAGTAGACTTTAAGAAAATGGGATTTAAAGAGCCATTGACAGTAGCTAGTCCATACTCTGATACACATCTACCAATCGTTGTGGCAGGAGATGGTAATTTCTACGTAGACTATTCAATCGACCTTAACAAAATCCTGTTGGAAAATAAAACAGAAGTTGAACCAGGCACAGATATTCGTTACTTGTTGTCCGAAGACTCTGCAGTTCTCCCAGCGTACTCTTTGCCATACACTATCAATGAAGATAACGAACCGGTCTTCATGAAGAAATAAGTGTACGACCTTAAAACTTCATCAGTAGTAAAAAACGTTTCGTGCATTCATGCATGAAACGTTTTTTAGTTTCATAAGCTACTATGCGGAGAAAAAGGAGGGCTAAAGATGAAAGAAGAATTATACGAAAACTTAGCTAGAAGAACAGACGGCGACATTTATATAGGTGTGGTTGGCCCTGTTCGTGTAGGAAAATCCACTTTTGTCAAACGAGTCATGGAGGAAGTCGTCATACCGAATATGACAGACGCTAACGATCGAATACGAGCACAAGATGAACTGCCACAAAGTTCCCCAGGGTCTGTGATCATGACAGCAGAACCAAAATTTGTACCAGCACAAGGTACGAGCGTATCAATTGGCGATGGTGAACTGGCGTTTCAAATTCGTTTAGCGGACTGTGTAGGCTATGTCATCGATGGCGTCAAAGGCTATGAAGATGAAAACGGCCCAAAATATGTTCATACCCCTTGGCATAATGAACCGATTCCATTTGAAGAAGCGGCACGTATCGGTACGGACAAAGTCATTCGAGATCATTCCACAATAGGCATTTTGCTAACGACAGACGGTACGGTGAACAATATTCCACGAGTTGCTGCTGAAGTGGCAGAAATTGAAATTGTTTCAAAGTTAAAAGAAATTGGTAAGCCATTCGTTATAGTACTGAATTCTAAAATGCCAGCTCATGAGCGCACAGTAGAGTTGAAGCGTCAATTACATGAAAAGTATAGTGTTCCGGTAATCGCAATTAGTGCGGATCAGCTGAATGCGGCAGAAATCCAACTGATCTTAAAAGAGGCGTTGTATGAGTTTCCGATTACAGATATCGAACTGCAGCGTCCGGATTGGATGGAGGAACTGGGCAATGATCACAAGCTGAATGCGCGTATTGACCATATTATTAATGACGGTTTTCTAGGCGTCTCGAAAATTCGTAAAGTACAGGAAATTGCTGAGTTATTACAAGAAGAGGAGTTTGTGCGACAAGCTGAAGTCGTAGAAGTCGATGCAGGCAAAGGCAAAGCAATTGTCAATATCGATATGGATGAACGAGCGTATGTTGCGGTCTGTGAAGAGTTTATGGGCACTGAAATGCGGTCGAAAAAAGATTGGCTAGTATTCATTAAAGAAGCGGTGAAGGCGAAGAACTCGTATGATATGTATGCGGAAGCGATTGAGACGGCGAAAAAATCGGGTTATGGCGTAGCGTTACCGTCGATTGAAGACTTCCAACCGACTGCACCCGAACTTATTAAACAAGACACGTTCTACGGTGTCAAAATGAAAGCTAAAGCGCCGTCATTGCATATTATTCGAATTGATATGGAAGCAGAGTTTGCGCCGTTAATCGGTTCTGAATTCCACAGCCATCATTTACTTAAGGAATTGAAAAATGCATATTTACATGATCGGGATGCATTATGGGAAACGCAATTATTTGGCACGCCGCTGCATGAAGTGATGAAGGAAAGTATCCGCTATAAAACGGCAGCAGTTCCTGATCGAGCGAGAAAAAGACTGCGTGAAACAATCGAACAGATGGTAAATGACGGGAATAAAGGCATGATTACATTTATTGTTTGACATATTCATAGTCTAACTTGACACAGAGAAAGATCCGGAAAACGGGTCTTTTTTCTATGATTTCATTAGAAAACTTTAGAAATGCCGTGAATAAAGGAAAAGCACGATAATATTGTTGCGCCGTCGTTTTTCTTATGTTACTCTTTTTACAGTGTTAACAAGCAGTAGCATCCCCTTTGAGAGGAGGTGAAAGGTGTGAATAAAACAGAATTAATTAACTCTGTAGCAGAAGCGGCAGGTCTAACAAAAAAAGACGCAACTAAAGCTGTTGAAGCTGTATTCGATACAATTCAATCAACTCTTGCTAACGGTGATAAAGTTCAATTGATTGGTTTCGGAAACTTTGAAGTGCGTGAACGTGCTGCACGTAAAGGACGCAACCCACAAACAGGTGAAGAAATCGAAATCGCTGCAAGTAAAGTTCCAGCTTTTAAAGCAGGTAAAGCACTTAAAGACGCAGTAAAATAATTTGAGATTTTACATAGGAGTCTGTCCAGCGAATCTGACTATCAGATGACCGTGGATGGACTCCTTTACGTTTTGTCAAAAGAATACATAATGAGAACCCTAACTGTACGGAATGAAGGGAATGTGCTACTATTTTGGTGAAATAGGTTTTGTTCCTATAAGGAGGACATACTGAGATGAATGAGCAAGATATGAATAAATTAGAACAAGCAGTCACGATGATTTTGGAAGCAATTGGAGAAGATCCAACACGTGAAGGCTTACTAGATACACCTAAGCGTGTAGCTAAAATGTACCAAGAGGTATTTGAGGGATTAAATAAAGACCCAAAAGAATATTTTGAAGTCGTTTTCCATGAAAATCATGATGAAGTTGTCTTAGTGAAAGACATCCCGTTTTATTCGATGTGTGAACATCATTTAGTTCCATTTTATGGTGTGGCGCATGTAGCGTATATTCCGCGTGATGGAGTAGTCGCTGGATTGAGTAAGTTAGCAAGAGCCGTTGAAACGACAGCTCGCCGTCCACAGCTACAAGAACGCATCACATCGACAGTTGCTGACGCTATGATGGAAATGCTTAATCCAATTGGTGTCTATATCATTATTGAAGCAGAGCATATGTGCATGACGATGAGAGGGATTAAAAAGCCAGGCGCTAAGACAATCACAACAGTGGCTAGAGGAATCTATGAACATGATGATGTGAAACGGGCTGAAATTCTTTCTCTAATCAGAACGAATTGAGGTCTTTGCCGATTGCTTGATTTATATGCTATCATTAAGACCATATAGAGACTGGAGATGTGTAGATGACACAACCTGATTATCTAATTATCAAAGCGAAAAAAGATGGAGTGAATGTCATTGGGCTAACACGAGGTAATGACACAAAGTTTCACCATACCGAGAAGCTAGATCGAGGAGAAGTCATGATCGCTCAGTTCACCGAGCATACGTCCGCCATCAAAATTCGGGGTGAAGCTGAAATTCATACAGCTCATGGAGTAATTTCGAGTGAAGAAAAAGAATGACCGGCGAAGATTGACGGGAATGGAGCGTACTGATGGAGACACAAGGATTCACTGACGAAGTCGACAATTATATACAAAACTTGCGACGCGCTATTTATCAGCCGATTATCGAGCGCGATGCAGGTCATGCAGCGATTGATAGACGAAAAGCAACATTACTGTTGTTGCCGTTATTGAACGGAGAACAATGGACCGATGAAATGCATACAACAGCATTAGCTATTGGCGCCATCCATACGGCGTTTGATATTCATGATCAAATTGATATAGAGGACGCTTCATCGAAAGAACAGCAATTGATGGTTCTCGCTGGTGATCACTTTAGTGGCATTCACTATAAGTTATTGGCGTCAATCCCTAACTTCCATCTGATCCGTTCGTTATCCGCCGCTATTGCTAGAATCAATGAATGTAAAACAACATTGTTACAGTCACCGCCTAACTCACTAGAGGATAGACTGCGATTAATTAGCGAAGTGGAAAGTGCATGCATTGTGGAGTTCTATCATACATTTGGCTTTACCCGCTATGTTGCCATTATAGAGGCGCTGTTCCCTTTACTTTGGTTGATCGAAAGTAAGCGAGAGGATCTAAGTAACATGAAGTTTCCGCATCTAGCACCAACAACTGCAGATACGGAACAGTGGATTGAATGGTGCCAGAGAAATCTGGATGACAGATTACAAAATAGCTTTTTCTTACATAAACCTGTGTTAAACCAATTAGAAGCGATGTTTGAGCTAGGGGAGAGCAAACTGATCTAGAAAGAAGGGGCAAAACGTGGCGATCTCAAAAGAAGAAAAAGTTCATAACGTCTTTGAAAAGATTTCAACAGACTATGATAAAATGAATTCCGTCATTAGTTTTAATCAGCATATTAAATGGCGTAATGATATTATGGTTCGCATGAATGTGCAACCAGGCGCGAAGGCGCTTGACGTCTGCTGTGGAACGGGAGATTGGACAATAGCACTTGCTAAAGAGGCGGGTCCAACTGGTGAAGTAATAGGTTTGGATTTCAGTGCCAATATGCTGGATTCCGCTAGACCAAAAGTGGAGCCTTACCCAAATCTTACATTGCTACAAGGGAATGCGATGGCTCTTCCGTTTCCAGATAACACGTTCGATTATGTGACCATTGGTTTTGGTTTGCGTAATGTACCGGATTACTTAACCGTTTTGAAAGAGATGCGACGTGTGTTAAAGCCGGGTGGCATGGCCGTTTGTCTAGAGACATCACAGTCTAAAATTCCAGTGTATCGTCAAGCATTTCGCTTTTACTTCAAATATGTGATGCCGTTATTCGGTAAACTATTTGCAAAAAGTTATAAAGAATATTCATGGCTTCAAGAATCTGCTAATGATTTTCCAGGCATGAAAGAGCTTGCACAGCTATTCGTCGATGCTGGATATCAGGAAGTATCGTACAAGTCTTACAGTGGCGGTGCGGCGGCGGGCCATATCGCATACAAATAATGAGTACACGGGAGAAGGTAATGGGTTTGGAAAAAATTAAGTTGATGTCACTATACACGGATTTCCGCAAAGATGTAGCTTATATTGAAAAAGAGCTTGAGCGTTCCGTGCAATCTTCTTCTCCCATTGTCCGTCAAGCGTCTTTGCATTTATTGAAAGCAGGAGGGAAAAGAATTCGACCGATTTTTGTTATTTTGGCAGCGCAATTCGGGCGTTACTCTCTTGAAAATGTAGCAAAAGTTGCGGTGTCGCTTGAATTAATCCATATGGCTTCACTCGTCCATGATGATGTCATTGATGATTCAGACATGCGACGTGGATTAGAGACAGTCAAAGCGAAATGGAATAACCGAGTCGCAATGTATACCGGTGACTTCATCTTTTCTCGCGCGCTGACGTCTATTGGCGGCATTGAGAAAGAATCAGTACATAGAATCCTCGCAGAAACCATGCTTGAAATATGCAAAGGGGAAATCATTCAAATTGATTTCCAACAACAAACCAATCAAAATTTGCGAGATTATTTGAAACGGATCAAACGTAAAACCGCTTTATTATTAGAATCTAGTTGTGAACTGGGTGCCTTAAGCGCCGATGCGGACGCAGCGACAGTTCTGAAGCTTAGAAGATATGGCTATTTTACAGGTATGGCATTTCAAATCATCGACGACATCTTGGACATAACATCTACAGATTCAGAGCTTGGCAAACCGGCGGGTAGCGATTTGTTGAACGGCCATATTACCTTGCCAATTCTATACATAAAAGATGATGCGGACTTTAAACCGTTTATGGAACGTGCGTTTACGGGGCAGATGGCAGAAACGGATCGCCAAAATATGTTGCGTTATATTCGACAAAGTGGTGCTTTAGAAAAAGCCCAACATGTCAGTAATCTCTATTTAGCGAAAGCATTAAAAGAACTAGATAGCTTACCGAATGGAAAGTCGAAAAAAGCGTTAATCCAAATAGCTGACTTCATCGGACAACGAAAATATTGACTCGCTTTGTTGGGTTTTTGAGCTATACGTAGTACTCGTAAGGTTTTTTGCGCATCTTTTGCTCTTCAAACTCAATAATAGTTGAAAGAAAAAGGTGTCAATGTTACGATTTAAAAGGGTAATTTCCCTATAGATAGATGAAGGAGTGTTTGACAGATGGAAAGAACATTTATTATGGTAAAGCCTGACGGCGTACAACGTAACCTAATTGGTGAAATCGTAGGTCGTTTCGAAAGCAAAGGTTATCAATTAGTTGGTGGGAAATTAATGAACATTTCTCAAGAACTTGCTGAACAGCATTACGGAGAGCATAGTGAACGTCCATTCTTCGGAGAACTTGTAGATTTCATTACTTCTGGACCAGTGTTTGCTATGGTTTGGGAAGGCGAAAACGTAATCTCTACTGCACGCCTAATGATGGGTGCTACTAATCCAACAGAATCTGCTCCTGGCACAATACGTGGAGATTTCGCTGTAACGGTAGGCAAGAACATTATTCACGGTTCAGATTCATCTGAGTCAGCAAGCCGCGAGATTAACTTGTTCTTCAAAGAAGAAGAGCTTGTGACTTATGACAAAACAGTGAACAACTGGATTAACTAATCGCCAAAAACAGCCGAGCGAATTTCGCGTGGCTGTTTTTCTTATACATACAGGAAGTGTTTTCCGCTATAATAAGAACGTACATAGAAAGCTAGGGTAATGGAGGGGCAATATATGTCTGATTATTCGATATTGATTCAAGGGATTAAGCGGAAGACTGGCATAGACTTATCGTTATATAAAGAAGCGCAGATGAAACGTAGACTCACCTCTTTGTATGAGAAGAAGGGGTTTCGTGATTTCAAAGAATATTTCCAAGCGATTCAAGAGGATAAGGGCTTGTTGGATGAATTCTTGGACCGCATGACGATTAATGTATCAGAATTTTACCGCAATGCGGTTCGTTGGAACGTCTTGGAAAAGAAAATTTTCCCGCAATTACTCGAGAAAAATAAACGTTTGAAAATATGGAGTGCGGCTTGTTCGACTGGTGAAGAACCTTATTCATTAGCGATGGTGTTGTCATCACATGTACCATTGCGTGATATTTCTATAACAGCGACTGACTTGGATGTAGGTGTACTAGATCGCGCGAAAGTAGGACTCTATGGCGAACGCTCTCTAAAAGAAGTGCCTAAGCCGATTGTTGCTAAATACTTTATAAAAGAAGGACAATCTTATCAAGTGGTAGAAGACATTAAAAAGACTGTTACGTTCAAACAACATAATTTATTAGAAGACCGCTATGATACGAATTATGATTTGATTGTTTGTCGTAACGTCATGATTTATTTTACAGAAGAAGCGAAAGATCTCATTTATACGAACTTTTCTAAAGCATTAAAACCAGGTGGTATTTTATTTGTCGGCAGTACAGAACAAATATTCAACCCTGAAAAATATAATTTTGAATCAGTAGATACATTCTTTTATCGAAAAAAACAATAGATTATTCAAGGAGTGAATTAGACATGCGGTATTTTACAGCTGGAGAATCACATGGTCCGCAACTGACAGCAATCATCGAGGGATTACCCGCTCAGATGGAACTGACAGCAGAAATGATTAACAAAGAATTAAAGAGAAGACAAGGTGGACATGGTAGAGGTCGCCGAATGCAAATTGAGAAGGACCGCGTGGAAATCACATCTGGTGTACGTCACGGTAAAACAATAGGGTCACCTGTTACGTTGACGGTCGTCAATGATGATTGGAAGCACTGGACGGGCATTATGGGTGTTGAACCACTTCCTGAAGATATGAATCCTGAAGATGTGAAGCGCCAAATCACAAGACCACGTCCTGGACATGCGGATTTAGTCGGTGGCATGAAATATGGTCATCGCGACTTGCGTAATGTACTCGAGCGTTCATCAGCACGTGAAACAACAATGCGCGTAGCAATCGGAGCGGTTGCAAAACAGTTTTTACGCCAATTAGGTATCGAAACAGTTGCGCACGTCACAGAAATCGGTGGAATTGAAACAGATCCTTCGACATATGCAGAGTTATCAATGGAAGAATTGCGTGCAATTATAGAAGAAGATGCAGTGTACTGCGCGGATAAAGAAGCGTCCGTTAAAATGACAGAAGCCATTGACGATATTAAAAAACGTGGCGACACGCTTGGCGGTGTAGTGGAAGTCATAATTGAAGGTTGCCCTCCTGGAATCGGAAGTTACGTGCAATTCGATCGCAAAATGGATGGCAAATTAGCTGGTGCGATGATGAGCATAAATGCATTCAAAGGAGTAGAAATCGGTCTAGGCTTTGATATGGCTAAAATGCCAGGAAGTGAAGTGCATGACGAAATCAGCTGGAATGAAGAACTGGGTTATTACCGCAAATCCAATCGCTTAGGTGGACTAGAAGGTGGTATGACGACAGGTATGCCGATAATTGTACGTGGTGTAATGAAGCCAATCCCTACATTGTACAAGCCACTTGAAAGTGTGGATATTGATACGAAGGAGTCGTTTGTAGCGACAATCGAGCGTTCGGATCCTTGTGCGGTTCCTGCAGCATCAGTCGTTGCAGAGCATGTGATCGCAACGGAAATGGCAAAAGCGATTATGGAAGAATTCCGTTCGGATACAATGGACGGTTTACAGAGAGATATCGAACAATATAGACAATATGTAAAGGAGTTTTAAGATGGAAAAGTTAACGGTTTCCGTCCGCGATCACCGGTACGATGTCTATGTAGGTTCTAAAACCTATGAGCTATTTGCGACAGAATACGCGGAGTTACTTAAGAGCACTGATAAAATTGGTATTATTGCAGATGCGCATGTGGCAGAAGTCCATTTACCATTACTACAAGATGCGCTTGCTAGTACTGGGCGTGAAGTATCCGTGCACATTGTGCCAGGCGGTGAAAGTTGTAAAATGCCAGAAGTGTATGTTGCGTGTCAATCGTTCTTACTACAAGAAGGCTTTACACGTAACTCGCTTCTGATCGCCTTCGGTGGTGGCGCTTGTGGCGATTTGACCGGCTTCGTAGCTGCAACATTCATGAGGGGTATTCGCTTCATTCAATGCCCTACAACGGTGCTTGCGCATGATAGTGCAGTCGGAGGCAAAACGGCGATCAATATGCCAGAAGGAAAAAACATGGTCGGCTCGTTTCATCAGCCGACTGCCGTGTTATTTGATACGGATGTCTTCAAGACGTTACCGGCTTCAGAAATGCGTTCAGGGATGGCAGAATTGGTCAAACATGCATTCATTTCGGATGCAACTTGGACAGAAGAGTTGCTGGAAGAAAAACAATTTTCCGCACCTTCCATTAAATGGCTGGAACCGCAATTGCTACGTGGAATCGGTGTCAAAGCGCAAATTGTTGGAGAAGATGAATTCGAACATTCTACACGTAAATACTTAAACTTTGGTCACACATTTGGCCATGCGGTGGAAGCGGCATCCGGCTTCGGTAGCTTGAGTCATGGCGAATGTGTCATGATTGGAATGGGGTATGCATTCTTGCTAAGTGAAAAGCATGGTCATTTACCAGCTGATTTTACTGGCCGCTACCTGCGATTTGCAAAGCGTAATGGCTATACTTTCAAACCAGTGTTTAACTATAGTTTCGAAGAGTTATTATCCTATATGCAAAAAGACAAGAAAGCCTCATTTGGAAAAATGAACTTTGTCTTATTGAAACAATTAGGTCAACCATTTGTAAAGGAAATTAGCACAGGTGAATGTCAACAAGCATTTGAAGAGTTTAAGGAAAAGTTAGAAAGGGAGGAGATCGTATGAGCGTTAGAGGGATTAGAGGAGCAACGACTGTAGAGCTGGATGATGGTCAGGAAATCTTACAAGCGACAGAAGAACTCGTTTTAGAGATGGCTGAGGCCAATCAATTCACTCCCGAAGACATTGCTTCTGTTATTGTCTCTACAACAGTGGACGTCAAAGCGGCATTCCCGGCGAAAGCGATTCGCTCTATTGAAGGTTGGACGTATGTACCGGTTATGTGTACGCATGAAATCGACGTACCTGGCTCGATGCGTAAATGTATCCGCGTGTTGATGAATGTCAATACCACTACACCACAAAACGAAATACAGCATATTTATCGTAACAATGCAGTACAATTACGACCAGATCTTCAAAAATAATAAGCTCGTTCTAAGGAGGAACTATCCGAATGAATTGGAAGTCAATCTTATCAACTATGAAACCATATGCACCAGGGCGTTCTATTGCCGAGGTGAAACGTATATACGGCCTTCAAGAAGTACACAAATTAGCATCAAATGAAAATCCTTATGGTACATCGCCTGCGGTTGCAGAATATTTAAGTGCTTGCGCAGATCAGTTTGAAATGTATCCAGACGTCTACACTTCAGGTCTACGTACAACCCTCGCGAAACATCATCAAGTAGAGCCGAGTGAATTATTAATCAGTAATGGGTCAGATGAAATGGTTACAATCATCTCAAGAGCATTGTTGCAACCAGGAGTGAACACGGTTATGGCTTCCGTGACATTCCCGCAATACGTACATAATGCGAAAATTGAAGGTGCAGAAATCCGTCAGGTAGCGATGCTTGAAAATGGTGACCATGACCTAGAAGGCTTCCTGGAAGCTGCTGATGAACAGACTGCAATCATTTGGGTATGTAATCCGAATAATCCAACAGGGAATTTCCTTTCTAGTCAAACGATAAAAGACTTCCTAGATCGAGCACCTAAAACGGCACTAATTGTGCTAGATGAAGCGTATTTCGAATACGTCACGTCATCTGAGCAAGAAAATGCCATCCGATGGATCCACGATTATGACAACCTACTCATCTCTCGTACATTCTCAAAAGCGTACGGTTTAGCAAGTTTCCGTATTGGTTATGCCGTTGCGAATGAAGGTATCATTCAAGAGTTGAATAAGGTACGAAATCCGTTTAATACAAATACGCTAGCGCTTGGAGCGGCTGAAGTTGCCCTTGCTGATCAGCAGTTCCTAAACGACTGTGTAACGAAAAATGAGGCCGAGCGTAATCGCTTCGTTGCGTATGCTAGAGAGAATCAACTAGCAATCTATCCTTCTGAAACAAATTTCGTGCTAATAGAAGTGCCAATTGATGCAGATGAAGCATGCGAAATTTTACTGCAACATGGTTATATCGTTCGCAGTGGCAATTTACTAGGCACACCAGGGTATGTACGTATAACAATTGGAACGGAACAACAAAATACGGGCTTATTTAAAGCCTTTGATCAATTATTAACTAACAAATAAGGATAGATGATAATGAAAACGACTGTAAGCATAATCGGGCTTGGGTTGATCGGAGGATCACTTGGTCTAGCTTTGAAACGAAATCCCAATGTTCACATCATCGGTTTTGACCGTTCGTATGCAACTGCTGATGAGGCATTCCGCAGAGGCATCATTGATACAGTCGCACCTTCCGCAAAATCAGCCTGTGAGCAGGCTGACTTTGTTGTTTTTGCGACACCTGTCAATACGACAGTTATGTTATTTGAAGAGGCTATTGATTGGGACTTTAAAGAACATGCAATTGTCACAGATACGGGAAGCACGAAAAAACCGATCATGGATGCAGCGATAAAACTACAAGAAAAAGGTATTACATTTATAGGCGGTCACCCAATGGCTGGTTCTCATAAAAGTGGAGTATCGGCAGCTATGGAACACCTTTTTGAAAATGCCTATTATATTTTGACGCCTTCAGCGAACACAACAGAAGAACAAATTTCGCTTCTTAAGACGTTGTTTGAAACGACGAAAGCGAAACTTATTGTTTTACAGGCGGAAGAACATGATCGTATGACCGCGATTATCAGTCACTTTCCGCATATAATCGCTTCTTCTCTAGTCGGCCGTTTAGCGGCACAAGAAGAAGGTCAACCATTCGTTAAAAAATTAGCAGCTGGTGGATTCCGTGACTTAACACGTATCGCTTCAGCTGATCCGGTCATGTGGCGTGATATTACGATTCAAAATAGAGAAGAGCTACTTTCCCAAGTGGACGGTTGGCTCAATGAAATGACGAATATACGAGAAATGCTTGTTGATAATAATCCGGATCGCATCTTTGATTTCTTTGCGCAGGCAAAAATATACCGTGATCAATTGCCTTCTACGAGTGAAGGGGCAGTTCAAGGTGCACTTTACATGACATTTGACTTGCATATTGATGTCCCTGACCATCCAGGGATCATTTCTGAAATTACGAAAATCCTCGCCGACGCAAATATCAGTTTAACGAATATCCGCATCGTAGAAACTCGTACGGATGTCTACGGTATTCTAGTAATCAGTTTTCAATCAGCAGCTGAGCGTAAACGCGCGCGACAAGTATTGACCCGAAAAACAGATTATTCGATGCACGTACTTTAAAAGGAGGAGAGCAAGATGTCGCAACAAAAGACTGTTTCATTTGAACGACCTGTCCTCCGCGGAACGCTACAAGTGCCGGGGGATAAATCTATTTCGCACCGTGCGGTTATGCTTGGATCTATCGCTAAAGGGAAAACGACTATTGCAGGGTTCCTAGACGGAGAAGACTGTTTAAGTACGATTGAAATGTTCCGCAAACTAGGTGTAAAGATTACACGCGAAGGAACAGATGTCGTAGTGGAAAGTCCCGGAATCGCCAATTGGCAGACACCGACTGAAGCGCTGGACGCAGGAAATTCCGGTACGACGGCACGTTTGATGCTCGGTATTTTATCAGGTTCATCGGTCACTTCTGAAATGTGTGGCGATCAATACTTATCTAAGCGTCCGATGAAGCGAGTGACGGATCCACTAGGCTTAATGGGTGCGAACATCACGAGCGAAGGGCAAGCGGACTATTTACCGCTTACTATTAAGGGCGCGACGTTACAGGCGATCGACTATGATATGCCCGTAGCGAGTGCGCAAGTGAAGTCTGCTGTCCTACTTGCTGGTCTTCAAGCACAAGGGGTAACGTCCGTAACGGAACAAGTTGTTTCAAGAGACCACACTGAACGCATGCTTATGCAGTTTGGTGCGAATGTAAAGCAATCGGGTAAAACGATTTACTTACAAGGCGGACAACAATTGACAGGTACTGACGTTGTTGTGCCTGGTGATATTTCATCTGCTGCATTTTTCATGGTTGCTGCGGCGATGGTGGAAGGTAGTAATGTGACGTTTGAAAAAGTTGGATTGAATCAGACCCGTACAGGTATACTAGATGTACTAGAATCGATGGGTGTCCACATAAATATTTTGGATGAGCAAGGCCTCTCAGGAGAGCGTTATGGTAGCGTGCAAATCAAGCATTCCGAGTTACGAGCGACTGAAATCGGTGGCGATTTGATACCTAGATTAATCGACGAACTACCTGTCTTGGCTTTACTAGCTACACAAGCAGAAGGTCAAACAGTTATTAAGGACGCAGAAGAATTGCGTGTCAAAGAAACGGATCGTATTGAGGCGGTAGCTACTGAATTACGAAAATTAGGAGCAATTATCGAGACAACGGAAGACGGTATGATCATCACTGGGCCTATACCTTTAACTGGTGGGACTCTACAATCGTATGGTGATCATCGTATTGGAATGATGGCGGCGATAGCGGGCTTGATCACGTCTGATCCTGTTCATATTGACAATCCTTCGTGTATCGCTATCTCTTATCCACATTTTTTCGAAGATCTTTCGAGTCTAGTGAAACATTAAAGTCCAACAGAAAGTTCAGGTGAAAAAATGAATTTATTGCAGGAAATGGAGCAACTCTTATTAGATGGGGATGCAGATGCCCTACAACATAAAGTCCAAAAACTTCAAGCTGACCATGAATATGATGCATTATATGACGTAGCTAACCTTCTGATCGACTATGGATTTATCGGACAAGCAGACGATATTTTTGCTCAATTATTACTTGTTTTCCCTGATGAAGCACAGTTGAAAATAGATCGTGCTGCTGCGTTGGTTGAGCTCGGTGAAGAAGATGATGCGTTGCTTTTATTGACTGATATTAAAGAAGATGAAGAAGAGTTTGTGCAGGCGTTACTTGCGCAAGCGGACTATTATCAAATGCTTGGCTTCGCCGAAACGGCAATAGCTAAAGTGCGTGAAGCTGCTGCACTTGCTCCCCATGAACCGGTCATTCAATTGGCGCAAGCGGAACTATTGTTAGACTCTGGCCGCTACAGTGAAGCGGTAAGAATCTATAATAAATTGCACGAGACGAATGATGAACTAGCAGGCGTTAGCATAACTTCGCGTTTGGCAGAAGCATATAGTGCGGGAGCCGCGTACGAAGAAGCGATACCGTTCTATGAAGAGCTACTAAAGCAGGAAGAGAATCCGGAAGAGTTATTTGGCTTAGGGCTCGCTTATTATCAAACAGAGCGTTATACCGATGCAATTAGTCGTCTTGAGCAATTACTTGAGATGGATCCAGATTATTTCTCTGCTTATATGTTGGCGGGGCAGAGTTATGCGCAACAGAACGAAGATGAGCAAGCGTTGAAATTATTCAAAAAAGGAATCGAACGGGATGCTTTTGATAAGGAATTACAGCTGGCGGCAGGTAAATCAGCCCTGAAATTGCAATTACCGGAGCAAGCTGAAAGTCATTTGAGAGAAGCACTTGTGTTGGATCCAGAATATATTGATGCACTTGTAACCCTTGCTTCATTATACAATCAACAAGAAGAAGATGAGTCATTGCTTGATCTATTGAGTTATGCGGAAGCTGATCAACTGGAAATCCCGTTATTGCATGCGTTTTCTGCCTACGCTTACGAACGTACAGAAGATTATAAAAAAGCGTATGAATTTTATTTGAAAGCATATGATGGGATGAAAGAAGATGCGGACTTTTTGGATCAATATGCCCGATTCTTGCTAGAAGAAGGCAAACCATCCGAAGCATTGCCAGTCATTCAGCAACTAGTAGTAGTCGACCCTCAAGCCGAAGAATGGATGGCATATGTAGACGCGCAATCTGAAGAGGGGGTATGAAATGGAGGCCATGGTTCCTGTAACTGCCAAGAAGGATTTTTTGCGGTGGTTTTTGAAACGCTATAGATTAAAGCGTCGGGAATGTGTATGGATTTTAAATTATCTACTCAGCAATGAACATTTATTGACCAATGTTCACTTTACAGATGAAGCTCATCACTGTCCGCGGGCCATGATTATTTCTACTACAGAAGTAGACAGTATCCCATTCCGTTTTTACAAAGGGAATCTCATGACCGCGGATGCGGAGAAATCATTTCATGACTTGCGCCTACACCCTAATGAGGATATGTTCATCCAGCTTAATTTCAAAAACAGTAATAAATGTCCTGAATATGCGAGTGTGGCCGAGGAAAATCCATATGTACCTGAAGATCTTTTAACGAAAAGAAAAGACCAGGAAATCGCAGAACGGTTGCTGGAGGAAAGCTTTACTCTTACGACGAAAGAGATGTTGAACAAACGGATTGACGAAGCGCTTGACAAAGGGGATCGCGAACTATTTATCAGCTTAACCGCTCTGTTGAATGAAATGAAAAAAGACCAATGACTTCACCAATTTTGGTGAAGTCATTGGTTTGCGTTGGAATAACGTTTAGGCTACACTTTATGGAACACGCATTGGAGGAATGAAAAATGAATTGGATACCAAAAGATGTGGATACATATATCAATCAGAAAGAATATATTGACACCATCATTGTGCCGCTGATCTCAATTGATACAAGACCGGAAACGATGAAAAACAGTGCGTCTTCTTCTGAGTTTCTTATGAATCTATCGATGTTTATTGAGAAACAATTCAAAGGGAGAATGATGTTCCTACCGCCGGTTTCCTATACACAGTCTACGGACCTGCAGCAACTCGCAGACACGCTTTCTGAGGACTTGAAAAAATCTTCGTTTGCACATATATTCTATCTGACAACAGATGCCAAATGGACTTCTGTAACGGTAGAAGGTAAAGTGGTTTGGTTGCCGTCTATTCCGCTTGAAACGATGGACGATCGCTTACGCCAAACGATTATGGAAGATCAACTGCGACAAGTACTGACACATTTTATGGAGAAGTGGAACGTGCAGTAAATTAATACAGCGATCAAAAGTGGCTTAAGCACGTATTTGCACAACATGAAAGCCCATTTGTCGTTTGTCACATAATCTTAATATTTGTTCACAAACTTAAAGGCCTACTAAAAGCATTATTGAATTTAGTTTCATATTGATATATCATAGATATGTCCTAGTATTACAATTAGCAAAAGAATGTCCGTGGGACTGACTTTGGAGTAAGAGGAGGGAAATAACTGATGAGCAATAAAGTGTCTAGACGCACGTTCCTGAGCTATACACTAATGGGAACTGGTGGATTCATGGCCTCTGCTATGCTGATGCCAATGATTCGTTTCGCGATTGATCCTGTATTAGCTAGTACTGGTGGTTCGGATATGATTCCAACTCCACAAAAAGCTGCTGATTTAACAGAGATTCCTGTTCGCGTAGACTATACAATCAAAGATCGACAAGACGCGTGGTACACTTCTGATGAATCTAACACAGCTTGGGTCTACAAAGAAGGCGACAAGGTCATAGCACTTTCTCCAGTTTGTAAACACTTAGGGTGTACAGTTAACTGGGAAGGAGACGTGCATAAAAACGAATTTTTCTGCCCGTGTCACGCAGGACGTTACAAAAAAAATGGTGATAACATACCAGGATCACCGCCGCTTGGACCACTTGATGAATATGAAGTGGAAGTCATCGACGGATTTGTCTATCTTGGTGGAACAATACCGAACACATTAGTCTAAAGGGTAAGGGGGTACGACCACAGTGTTAAATAAAATTTATGATTGGGTGGATGAACGGTTAGATATCACTCCAATTTGGCGAGATATCGCTGACCATGAAGTACCTGAGCACGTAAACCCTGCACATCATTTTTCTGCATTCATCTATTGTTTCGGAGGTTTGACGTTCTTCGTAA
Organism: Sporosarcina sp. GW1-11; assembly: GCF_033088395.1. NCBI lineage: Bacteria > Bacillati > Bacillota > Bacilli > Caryophanales > Caryophanaceae > Sporosarcina > Sporosarcina sp. GW1-11. The sequence continues at coordinate 113,415 of NZ_JAPMIW010000005.1, forward strand.
CGGTGATCCAAATATTGTCTGGTATGTTCCTGACAATGTATTACACACCGGATATCGAAAACGCATGGAAATCAGTTTTCTACCTTCAAAATGATGTTGCATTCGGTGAACTTGTGCGAGGGATGCACCACTGGGGAGCTTCGTTAGTTATTGTCATGATGTTCCTACATACTTTGCGTGTATTCTTTACAGGGTCTTATAAGAAGCCGCGTGAGCTTAACTGGGTTGTCGGCGTATTGATTTTCGTCGTTATGCTTGGTCTAGGATTCACAGGTTATCTATTGCCTTGGGATATGAAAGCTTTATTTGCTACAAAAGTTGGGATTGAGATTGCCGCGTCAGTGCCTTTCATCGGAGAACAGATTAAAATTCTTCTCGCGGGTGATTCCACGATTTTAGGTGCACAGACGTTAACAAGATTCTTCGCGATTCATGTATTTTTCCTACCAGCTGCTTTGCTTGGGTTGCTTGCGGCACACTTTATCATGATCAGAAGACAAGGTATTTCCGGACCACTATAAGAACCGATTTTTTGGTTAGGGTCATCTGAAATTTAAGAAGGAGGGAATAACATGCACCGCGGTAAAGGGATGAAATTTGTTGGGGATTCGCGCATAAAAGCTTCAGGCAAAATGCCGAACGTACCTAAAGATTACTCAGAATATCCGGGTAAAACCGAAGCATTCTGGCCAAACTTTCTATTGAAAGAGTGGATGATTGGATCGATTTTCTTAATCGGCTATCTAATCCTTACACTTGCACATCCGTCTCCACTTGAGCGTCAAGCGGATCCGACGGATACAATGTATATACCGATTCCAGACTGGTATTTCCTATTCATGTACCAGTTATTGAAATATGAATTCGCTTCCGGACCATATAACGTGATCGGCGCGATTATCATTCCAGGATTGGCAGTTATGGCATTAATGCTAGTTCCTTTCATGGATACAACGAAAGAGAGACGCCCACTTAAGCGTCCATTGCCAACTGGCTTTATGATTCTTTCATTCTTAGCGATTTTCTACTTAACTTGGGAATCTGTTGTAAACCACGATTGGGAAGCAGCAAAAGTTCAAGGTGCGATCGTTGAAGAAGTAGAGTTTGATGAAACAGCTGAAGGATATGAAATCTATCAAGGTTCTTCTTGTATCGGCTGTCACGGTGATTCATTCCAAGGTGGACTTGGATTACCTTTAACGAATACTGGATTGACTGCAGATGAGATCATTACAATTGCTCATGATGGTCAAGGTGGTATGCCAGCTGGCACATGGGATGGTTCAGATGAGGATCTTCAAGTACTTGCTGAATTCATTGAAGGCTTAAATACGAAGTAAGAAAAAAAGAGTCAGGAAACTGACTCTTTTTTTCTTTATATACGTCCTATATAGTGCAACCGATAAAGGGAGGGTATTGCTTTTGCGTTTATTATGGACACAGTTATGGGTTCTTCTATCACATAAATCCTTCTTATGGCTTCTGCTCTTTATCAACATACTCGGTTCGGTCTACGGTTATGATTGGTATATGTGGCAACTTGAAATTACAGAGCCGAAGTTTTGGATATTTGTGCCGGACAGTCCAACGGCCACATTGTTTTTCTCAATTGCTATTATCGGCTGGTTGCTTAAACGGAATTTCAAATTGATGGAAGCGCTCGCACTCATTACATTGGTGAAGTATGGTTTATGGGCAGTTGTGATGAATTTATTGACGCTTGTAGAAACAGGTTACATTGGTCCTGTAGGATGGATGCTTATCGGCTCTCACTTTGCGATGGGATTACAAGGAGTTCTTTATTTGAAAAACTATCGATTCAACGGTTGGCACATCGCAATTGCAGCGACTTGGACAATGCATAATGATGTAATTGACTATGTTTTTGGTCAAATGCCAATCTATCATGACTTAACAAAGTATAGCCCGCAAATCGGTTATTTCACATTTTGGCTATCCATTGTGTGTATCGGAATCGCAGTTTGGAGTTTAAGATTAAGACAACAAGAGAGACAGTTAAAGCTGTAGTTAAAAGTTGCAGTTAGCAATTAAACATTATAAAATTGGTAAAGAGAGAAAGGGGAGAGATAGTCGTGTTCTGGATTTACTTTGGTTTCATTATATTGCTTCCTATCTATGCGCAATTTAAGGTGAAAAGCACATATAAGAAATATTCAAAAATACGTTCAACTTCTGGAATGACAGGTGCTCAAGTAGCTCGCCTTATGTTAGACCAAAATGGGTTGCATGATGTAAAGGTAGTAGAGCAGCAAGGTTTTTTATCAGACCACTACAATCCAATGACGAAAGTTGTAGCTTTGTCCACAAGTAACTATCACGAAGCCTCGGTAGCAGGAACAGCAGTTGCTGCGCACGAAGTAGGGCACGCGATTCAAGATAAAGAAGCGTATGCATTTCTTCGTTTCCGCCACAGATTGGCACCAGTTGCTAGTTTGACTTCCAATGCTTCTTGGGTATTCATCATGATCGGTTTAATCTTTTCAAGTATGAATTCGTTGCTTGGAATCGGTATTTTACTGATGGCTGTTGGGGTGTTGTTCCAAGTCGTTACGTTACCGGTAGAGTTTAATGCTTCTTCTCGCGCGATGGATCAAATCGTTGAACTCGGTATTATCCGAAACGATGAGGAGCCACAAGCGAAGAAAGTATTAAGCGCAGCTGCCATGACATACGTTGCAGCTACAGCTGTTGCCGTGCTTGAATTGGTGCGTTTAGTATTGATCTTTACAAATCGTGATTAATTCATAAGAAAAATCCGTCTGCGGCAAATGCAGACGGATTTTTGCTTTGTAAGAGAGAGTATGGAGGAAGTATACCGTTTCCCTGCATCCCCTTCTAATGCGTCAGGATCAGCCGCTGTGTATTCATTTAATCAGCCAATGGTCGTTTTTGTTCATCCAGTGTAAAGCCTTCACCCATGACGTCGTGTACTTCCATCAACGAAACGAAAGCTTCTGGATCTACTGAGGTGATTAGGTTTTTTAAGCGGATCATCTCATTCTTGCCCACGACACAGTAAAGAATTTCACGATTTTCTTTTGAGAAGTGGCCGTACCCTTTGAATACAGTTACGCCTCGACCCATCTTCTCACTAATATTCTCTGCCAGTTCGTCTGGGGAGCTTGTAACGATAAATGCGCCCCTTGCAGAATACGCACCTTCTTGAACGAAGTCAATGACACGCGCACCTACGAATAACGCGACTAACGTGTACATCATCGAACGGTAGTCTAAGTACACTGCCCACGATAGCAGAATGATGACTGCATCGAATGCGAACATCGTCTTGCCCATTGTAATGCCGTATTTTTTATGCGCAAGTCTCGCAATAATATCTGAGCCACCTGTTGTGCCACCACTTCTGAAAATAATACCAAGACCAATACCGATGAAGACACCGGCAAATAACGCGACTAAAAATAAATCGCCTTCCATATGTATCTGCGCTTGATATTTCATGAAAATCTTGATAAACACCGATACGGCTATTGTACCAATTACTGTATAAATAAACGACCGTCTTCCGAGCATTTTCCAACCTAGAACGAACATCGGGATATTCAACACTAAGTTCATTAACGCAGGGTCCCAATTAAACGCAAATAGTAAAATTAGCGTAATTCCTGTAAATCCACCTTCTGCTAACTCATGTTGGATTGTAAAGTTTACTAAACCAAAACTAAAAATCGCCGCTCCTAGAATAATCAATAAAATATTTCGAACCCGAATCCCAGTAAACAAACACACCACTCCTCATGTATATAATCTCTTGATGTTTAGAACGCTATTGCAAATACAACAATATAATCAGTATGTGCTAAATATTATATTTTGACAATAGCCAGTAGAATGCATACGATAGGAAGGGGAGTTGATTGCATAATGGAAACACCTAAAACAATGGAACAATTACAACAACAAGTCGACACATACATAACAAGCTTTAAAGAAGGATATTTCCCTCCAATGGAGCTACTTGCTAGACTGACGGAAGAACTTGGCGAACTTTCACGTGAAGTTCAAGACCGCTATGGTATGAAAAAGAAAAAATCAACAGAAGCTGTGCGATCACTCGAAGAAGAAACAGGTGACTTATTATTCGTACTCATTTGCTTTGCTAACTCACAAAACATTGACTTAGCGGAAGCATTAGATACAGTCATGAAAAAATTCAACACGCGAGACAAAGATCGCTGGACTAAAAAGGAGGAAACAAAATGACGATTAAAGTAGCAATCGCAGGTGCACGTGGAAGAATGGGTGGTACAGCTGTACTCGCAGCATACGAAGCAGCCGATATGGAAGTAGTCGCTGCACTAGATTATAAACATGGGGGACAATTTTTACATAATGAAACAGTAAACGACACAGAAGGTATTCCCATTTATACTTCTCTCACTGCATTACAAGCCGCACATCAGGCAGACATCTTATTGGATGTTACGGATCCAGATGCGGTCTTCACGAATGCAAGTGAAGCATTAAGCCTTGGTATGCACGTAGTGATCGGAACCTCTGGACTAACAATGGAGATGCTAACAGACCTTGAAAATTTAGCTAATGAACAACAGAAAAGCTGCATTATCGCACCGAATTTCTCCATTGGCGCGGTATTGATGATGAAATTTGCTCAGCAAGCTGCACGTTATTTAGGGGATATAGAAATTTTGGAAATGCACCATGACCGTAAACTTGATGCGCCGTCGGGTACTGCAGTGAAAACAGCTGAAATGATTCGCGAAGTACGTGCTGCACATATCCAAGGTCACCCGGAAGAGCAAGAAAAACTTAAAGGAGCTAGAGGCGCAGACGTTGAGGGTATGAAAATTCATAGTATCCGATTACCTGGATTACTCGCGCACCAAGAGGTATTACTTGGCGGTGAAGGTGAATTATTGACGCTTCGCCATGATTCATTCGATCGTAAATCATTTATGCAAGGAATTTTATTAGCAATTCGTGAGGCGGTCTCGTCACAACAGTTCGTTTATGGATTAGAAAAAATTATCGATTAAAGACCATCAGTGAGGCGGTTGAACGTATGCAACAAAGAAAATTAAAAGTAGGTGTGATTTGTTATCCATCATTAGGCGGTTCAGGTGTTGTTGCGACGGAACTCGGCTTGAAAATGGCGGATAAAGGTCATGAAATGCATTATATTACATCAAGTAAGCCGTTTCGTTTCTTAGATGCTCATCCGAATATTCAATTTCATGAAGTGACCATTGAAGGGTACGCAGTGTTTAAATATCCACCGTATGATATTGCGCTCGCTAATCGAATTGCACAAGTCATCGAGTCCGAATCTCTTGATGTGCTTCATGTTCACTATGCGGTCCCACATGCGATTTCTGCCATATTAGCGAAAGATATGGCAAACTCGAAAATTGGTATCATTACGACATTGCACGGTACTGACGTGACAATTTTAGGACATGATCCTGCTTTGAAAAACACGTTATCTTATGGTATTAATAAGTCAAATCGTGTGACTGCAGTTTCTCGTTCGTTAAAAAATGAAACGATTGAATTGCTACAACCGACGACTACAATTACCACGATTTATAATTTCATTGATGAAGAAAAGTATTATCCGCGCGAAGCTACAAATATACGTAAAGAACTTGGTATTGCGTCGAACGAACGTGTCTTGATCCATATTTCGAATTTCCGTAAAGTGAAACGAATTCCCGATATTATTGAAAGTTTCCGATTGATCGATAAAAAGCATAAAGCGAAACTACTCCTGGTTGGAGAAGGGCCTGAAAAGTTTGATTTGGAAGAGTATGTTGAATCTGAGGGACTGCAGGAAGATATTTTATTTGTCGGTAAACGTGATGATTTACCGGATCTCTTATCGATTAGCGATGTAATGTTATTGCTATCTGAAAAGGAGGCATTCGGTCTCGTCTTGTTGGAGGCGTTTGCTTGCGGTGTTCCTGCTGTCGCAACAGCTATCGGTGGCATACCGGAAGTGGTAGATGATGGTCGCAACGGCTATCTTGTAGAGTTAGGAGATGTACAAGCAGTCGCCAACTGCGTGACGCGACTGCTGACGGATCATGCGCTCCATCAAGAGATGAAAAAACAGGCACTCGATACGGTACGTGAAGAGTTTCGTTCGGACAAAATCGTTTCACAATACGAAGCACTATATTATGAAGTGGCGGCGATGAAATGACAACTCCATTTGGGACGGAAGCAAGCCGTCGCGTAATTTCAGAATTACAGTCGGCGGGTTTTGAAACGGTATTCGTCGGTGGTGCTGTGCGGGACTTTTTGCTCGGTAAAGAACCTACTGATATTGATATCGCAACGTCAGCGACACCTGAACAAGTGAAGAAAGTGTTTCGCCATACGATTGATATTGGTATTGAGCATGGCACGATTCTAGTTCTTGCGCCTGAACCGATTGAAGTGACGACTTTTCGTACAGAAGAGATATATAGCGACCATCGTGCAACAGATGAAGTTGTCCACGGTACATCATTAAAGGAAGATTTACAGCGTCGAGATTTTACGATTAATGCGCTTGCGATGACGCTTGAGGATGAACTAGTGGATTGGTTTGGTGGGCGGGCGGATTTAGAAGCCCGCGTCATTCGTTCAGTAGGGAAACCCCGGGAACGATTTGGTGAAGATCCGTTGCGGGTTTTACGTGCCTTGCGCTTTTCTGCTGTTTTGAATTTCCACATTGAATCAGAAACATTGGAAGCGATGAAACAATTGGCGCATGAATTACAGCATATCGCGATTGAACGTATTAAAGTGGAAATAGATAAGTTGTTTCAAGGGGTTAACCCATCAAAAGCATTTCAGTATAGTCGAGAAATAGGCTTGCCTACACTGTTTCCAGAACTATTTTCTTCATTTGAACAGCTTGATAGTTTCGTACCCTTCACCCATGCACGTCATGGGTGGGCGGCCATGCTGTCGATGAGTGAGGTGTCTGCAACAGAGCTTGCCCATCATTTTAAATTATCCAACGAAGAAAAACGTTTCTTAAAGCAATGTGAAGATGCATTAAATTTGCGAGCTAGTCGTTCATTCGATGTGCTGGATATGTATTACTTCCCATTAGATGTGCTGAATGTAGTTGAAAGAATTCGCCATGCGAAGTATCCGGATGAAACGACGGAAACATATGAACAATTAGTGGAACGAAAAAAACAATTGCCTATCCAAAAACGAGACGAACTCGCTTTTACAGGTACTGATTTATTGCAATGGTCTGGACTACGCGGGGGCAAGTGGACGAGTGAATGGATTGAAAAGATTGAACGAGCAGTAGTTAGCGGATGTATTGAAAATGACGCACAGGCGATAAAGGAATGGTTTGTATATGAAATCTCCCGTAAAGAATGAATTATTGAAAAGGTTATTTGCGGCGCAAGGTGAGCCTGTGTCGGGACAAGATATTGCTGATGAATTCGGTCTATCCCGAACGGCTATTTGGAAATATATTAAAGAGCTCGAAGAAGAAGGATATGAAATCGGTTCGCAACGTAAAAAAGGGTATTTCTTAATTGATGCACCTGACTTAGTCAATGCAGCGAATATTAGCGAACAGTTAGATACGACTGCTTATGGTCGTAATATAAGATACTTTAAAACATGCCCGACGACGCAAACAATTGCTCATGAAGAAGCGCAAAACGGAGCATCTGATGGGACGTTAATCATTTCCGAAGAACAAACGGCAGGCAAAGGGCGTCTGGCGAGACCATGGGTATCAAATGCAGGACGTGGAATTTGGATGAGTTTGATCATTCGACCGAAGCTCGCACCTCAGCAAGCACCACAATTGACGTTAGTAGCGGCTGTTGCGATCGTGCGAGCCATTGAGGATGTGACGAATATTCAACCGGTTATTAAATGGCCAAATGATATTTTAATCAATGGGAAAAAAGTGACTGGTATATTGACTGAGCTACAAGCGGATCCAGACCGGGTTAAAGCGATTATTCTAGGCATGGGTGTCAATGCGAATCAAGAGCTTGCGGATTTTCCAGAAGAACTTCAAACGATTGCTACTTCATTGCGGATTGAAAAAGGTGAAAAAGTAGACCGGGCAAAATTGGTCGCAAAGATTATGCATTACTTAGAGCAATACACAGCGCTTTATGTAGAAAAAGGTTTTGCACCGATTAAGTTGTTATGGGAAAGCTATGCAACGATTACAGGCAGAAAAATCCGAGCGACTATGGTCAATGAAACTGTCGAAGGAATTGCGCTTGGCATTTCTCAAGATGGTATGCTGGAGCTACAATTAGAAGACGGCTCGATTCGGGGAATTTATTCTGCAGACATTGAATTAAGAAATTAAACTATACAGAATCTAACGGTTTTGATATAGTATACATCGTAGGGCGGTATCGTACGTGGAGCTGCACCTGAATGGCAAATGAAATAGGAAGTAGTTCTGCCTTGATCTGTAGAGACAGGGACGGAGGAAGCATGATGTAACGCTTACGCAACCCTTCTGTCCAATTTTGGATCAGTAGGGTTTTATTTTTGTTCTAATAGCCCGCGCTGAAAAGAGTCGAAAAGGAGAAGATATAAAGTGAAATCAACAACAGATTTTTCGAAAATGAAAGTAGCCGGTGAGAAAATTAGTATGCTGACGGCTTATGACTTTCCAACAGCGCAAATCGCAGAAACAGCAGCTGTCGATGTACTCTTAGTAGGTGATTCGTTAGGAATGGTCGTTTTAGGCTATGAATCGACAGCTAGTGTGACATTAGACGAGATGGTCCATCATGGGAAAGCCGTAAGAAGAGGCGCAAAGAATACGTTTGTTATTGTCGATATGCCTTTTGGGACATACCACGGATCTGTGGATTCAACTTTACAAAATGCGCTTCGTTTATTTCAGGAAACATCAGCGAATGCATTGAAAGTTGAAGGCGGCGGTGAAGTCATTGATAAAATCAAGTTGTTGACGACAGCTGGGATGCCAGTTTGTGCGCACTTAGGATTACTTCCTCAATCAGCTGGAGTAACGGGCGGATATAAAGTACAAGGCAAAACAGCAACAGCAGCAAAACAATTGATCGAAGACGCAAAAGCATGTGAAGCAGCTGGCGCATTCATGATCGTTGTAGAATGTATTCCATTCCAATTGGCGAAGGAAGTGGCGCAAGCTGTATCGATTCCACTCATTGGCATCGGAGCGGGTGCAGATACAGATGGTCAAGTGCTTGTATTCCACGATATGGTGCGTTACGGCAATCATAGTTTACCGAAATTCGTCGAAAGTTATGCAGACGTTGGAAAAGATATCGAAGGCGCTATGAGACTTTATAATCTAGCGGTCAAAAACGGTTCATTTCCTGCCGAGAGCCATCGATTTACGATGAAAGAAGAAGAATTAGATGCTTTATATGGGGGGGACACGCAATGAATGCGAGTGCGACGATGCAAATAGTACGTTCAATAGCGGAGCTACAAAATATCTTGAATCCTAGAAAGCGCGGAGGTCGTACCATCGGATTTGTGCCGACAATGGGTTTCCTTCACGAAGGTCATCTAGAACTAGTGAAACAAGCACGAAGAGACCATGATCTTGTCGTTATGAGTATTTTCGTCAATCCTGCACAATTCGGTCCAGGCGAAGATTATGAAGCATACCCTCGTGACGAACAGCGTGATGCTGAACTAGCTTCGGCTGCCGGTGTCGATTATTTATTTGTCCCTGCAGTCAATGAAATGTATCCACGGACAAGCTCGATCCGTATTCTACCTGGAGAACAAGCAGCACGTCTTTGTGGTGCATCCAGACCAGGACATTTTGACGGGGTGTTAAAGGTCCTGTTGAAACTATTCAACATCGTCGATCCAGATGAATCTTATTTTGGTATGAAAGACGCACAGCAATTGGCGATTATCGAAACATTTGTCCGAGACTTTAATTTACGTACATCTATATGTCGTGTACCTACTGTGCGTGAAGAAGATGGACTAGCAAAGAGTTCTCGTAATGTTCGTTTGGAACCACAAGAACGTGATCAAGCACCTGCCATCTATCGGGCGTTATGTATGGGTAAAAGAAGCTATTATGAAGGCGTGTCGTTAAAAGAAGTCGAAAAAATCGTCTCAAATGTTATTGAAAATGAAACATCTGGCACAATCGACTACGTCAAAGCATTAGCATACCCTTCGCTAGATGAAAGTTTCGGGGAAGCAGAAGAAATTATTATCGCAACTGCCGTGAAATTTACATCGACTCGATTGATAGATAATATTATTATGTCAAGTATAAAGGATGAGAAAAATGTTTAGAACGATGATGAATGGAAAACTACACCGCGCAACGGTCACTGAAGCCAACTTAAACTATGTCGGCAGTATAACAATTGACGCGGCGTTACTAGACGCTGCAGGCATGTTGCCAAACGAAAAGGTACAAATCGTTAATAATAATAACGGTGCACGTTTCGAAACTTATATTATCGAAGGTGAACGTGGCAGTGGTGTGATCTGTGTCAATGGTGCAGCAGCTCGTCTCGTGCAACCAGGCGACATCGTTATCATTCTATCTTATGTATACATGACGGATGAAGAAGCCCGCACACATACACCAAACGTTTTGATTATGGATGAGAACAACCGAGTCAAAGAAGTCATCACCGAAAAACCAGGCGTCGCTATATTTTAATCGCAAACCCCATCTGACTTGTTCAGATGGGGTTTTAGTTAGGGGAACTGTTTGGATTTTCGCTTTAGAAGTGAAGAGTGGGTTGCTACTGTTTCATTGCGTTCCCTTCTGTAGCGGAAATCCCTTGATGTAACTAACTTCCAATTACCTATTCGTCGTTCAATTAACACGAGGCAAGACGTGAGTAGCTGTAGTAAGTATGATACAATTTGCTTTAGAAACTTAATAGGAAGTTGATGATGGTATGTCCACAAGCAAATATGCAGTTGTTGATCTGGAAACGACTGGTCACTCGCCTTCAAAAGGAGATCGGATCATCCAAATCGCAATTGTCTTTATTGAAAATAATCAAATAATCGATACATATATGAGCTACGTTCATCCTGAGCGCCCCATCCCTTCATTCATCCACCAATTGACATCGATTGGTGATGAAGATGTTGCGGATGCTCCGCCTTTTGAAGCTATCGCTGAGGAAGTGGCAGATTTGCTTGCAGGCTGCATATTTGTTGCGCATAATACCGACTTTGATGTGTCGTTTTTACAAAAAGAACTCGCACGTTGTGGCGTGTCTCCTTGGCGTGGAAAAAAAGTCGATACAGTGGAGCTGGCGAAAATCGTCTATCCTTCATTGCCTAGTTATCGCTTACAAGATATTGCAGAATCGCTGGATATTGCTTTGCACCAAGCGCATCGAGCGGATGATGATGCGGAAGCGACAGCTCAGTTTTTATTAAAAACCATTGAGAAAATTGAAGGATTACCGAAAGAGACACTGAGTCGTTTACATGAACGTTCTTTTGCGTTGAAATCAGATGTATCGTCCTTGTTTTATGAAGCGCTAAAACGAGCCCGCCGCAAAGAAACAGATGCTAGCTATACGTTATTCCGTGGGATTCCCTATCGTACGGAACAGCTAATGAGCAAGACGGGAGAGTTACCTTTTAATTTTCCAACAACTGTTGAAGCGAAGCAAAAGCTACTGGGTCAAATCAATCCTGTCTATCAAGTGCGAACGGGGCAAGCAGAATTGATGGATTTAGCGTGGAAAGCATTCACAGAAAAGAACCAAGTGGCGATTGAATTACCAACGGGTGTTGGAAAGACGATTGGCTATTTGATCCCTGCTATTATACGTTCTTATGAAACGTCGAAACCAGTAGTCATTAGCACGTATACAAATCATTTAGTAGACACGTTGGCCGAAGAAGTCGAGAAATTAGAAAGTGCGCTGAAGATTCATATACCGACGACGGTGATCAAAGGTATGGCGAATTATATTTCTCTTGGAAAATTTGAAGAGCTATTACACTTCAATGATGAGGTCTATGATGATTCTATGACGATTATGCAAGTGCTCGTATGGCTGACGGAGACGACAACAGGTGATTTGGATGAAGTGAATGTATCAGGTGGCGGACAATTATTTATCGATCGCATTCGTAAGCGTTCGATGAAAGTAAAAGAAGATGAGAGAACAGCGGATTTCTATTCACGTAATTTAACACGCTGCAAACATTCGATGATTTTACTGACGAACCATGCGATGCTGATGAATGATAAAGATCGTCATGAACCATTATTTCATTCGATCGGTGGGCTTGTTGTGGATGAAGCACATCAATTGAACCAAGCAGCGATTCAAACGCATGAACAAGTATTTTCCTATACCCACTGGAAATACGTCATGGGACAGTTAAATGCATTTAGCAATGGCCAGTTATTATTTGATGTACAAGAAATTTTGACGCGCTTTCATTTCAATTCTAAATTTTCTACGGAACGTCTATTCGAATCATATGAAGCATTCATGGTAGCATTTGACGAATGTATGTTAGTTCTTGCGAATAGTAGAACGAAAGGGAACCGCCAAACAACCCGTTCGGTAGAGTTCCTAAGCGATCAATTACGCACACATGATAGCTTCCAGAAAGTCTTACGGAAAATGAATGACTATATTCGGATTGCAGAAAATTATAGTGCACCACTTAAAGGGCTAATGAATGAATTAACTATACATGAGCAAGCAGCAAGTAATGAATGGCAATATTGGCTCCATGAGATGAAAATTAAAGCGGGCGAGTGGATTGAACTATTTCTAGAAGAGCGTCAGCCAGGTACGACGATTTGGATGGAGAAAGATAGCCGAAGCTTACCAGGTAGTTTACGTATTAAGAAAAGCCCAATCAATGGTGCGTCCGTTGTTCAGTCGTTCATCGAGCCGTTAGAAGGCGAAACAGGGGTTGTTTGGACATCCGGTACGTTGACTGCCGGGCAAGACAAGCGCTTCGTACTCGATCAATTAGGCGTGCCTGCTGACGTACCACTCTTTACATTTAATGCACCAGATAACTTTTATGCTGGGGCACATACGTTTATCGTCGAAGATATGCCGGACATTCAGCAAGTGTCGAATGAAGAATATATTGATGCGGTGGCGGATGCGTTGATTCAAACAGCGGTTGCGATTGATGGGCGCGTGTTTGCCTTATTCCTATCACATGATATGTTGAAGAAAACGCACGAAGCTATACAAGATAGCGGTTCATTAGAGGATGACTTCATGCTCATCGCGCAAGGTGTCAGTTCGGGTAGCCGTCATAAATTGTTGAAAACATTTAAAAAGCAGGAAAAAGCGATTTTATTTGGGACGACAAGTTTTTGGGAAGGTGTCGATGTGCCAAGTGAACAATTATCCGCTGTCGTTATCGTGCGATTGCCATTTACTTCACCTGAAGAGCCAATGTTCAAAGCGCGTTCTACGGCCTTACAAGAGCAACAGAAAAATTCGTTTAAGCATCTCGCATTACCTGAGGCAATACTTCGATTTCGCCAAGGATTCGGCCGTTTAATCCGTTCATCAGATGAAAAAGGGTTCTTTATAATACTGGATCGTCGCATTGACACGAAATCTTATGGCCAATCATTTCTGCAAGCTTTACCGCAATCATTTATTAAAAAAGTATCAGTTCAAGCGCTGGTGAACGAGATCGAAAATTGCTATAATGAAGGTTGTACTGATGGAAAGTAGATTAGAAAATGAATCGAAACAAATAGACGGTTCATTCGACAGGAAGGGTTGCTTATGCTTAATTGGATTAAATTTTTATCCGTCTTTTTACTCACCCTTTTTGCAGCAATAGCAATCTTTGTTTTGTATCAATCAAACAAACCATTTGCCTCTTCACAAGAAGCAGCAATCGAAGTCGTGCTGAACGCAGGGGAACTTGTCGAAGTCGACGAAACAACGAGTTACCGTGGGAATGCTTCATTGATTGCTGTGTATGGCACAGACAGAAAAGGGAAGTATAAAGCCCTTTTAGTGAACGAAAAGTCTGGTGAAATCGTTCGCACAGTTACTCCCTCAAAAGGGATTACAAAGCAACAAGCTACAGCTATCGTAAAGAAAGAAAAGCCCGTCAAAAAAATTCTTCATACTTCACTCGGAATAGAAAAAGAGAGACTGCTCTGGGAAGTAAGCTTCATAGGAGAAGATGATCGCTTGAATTATGTGTATCTAGACTTTACAGATGGTAAGTGGCAGAAGCAAATTTTGAATTTATAAATTAATGTGGGATTAGAATTAAAGGGGAGCGGTCAATTTGAGAAAACAATTAGCATCTAGAGTCAATACATTATCACCATCTACAACATTAGCGATTACAGCGAAAGCGAAAGAAATGAAGACAGCCGGCATCGATATCGTCGGGCTCGGAGCAGGGGAACCAGACTTTAATACCCCTGAGAATATTTTACAGGCTGCGTACCAATCGATGAAAGATGGCAAGACAAAGTATACTCCATCGGGTGGTCTTCCTGAATTAAAAGATGCGATAATTGCCAAATTGAAAAGAGATCAAGAGTTAACTTATGCACGCAATGAAATTATGGTCGGCGTAGGAGCAAAACATGTGCTCTTTACATTGTTCCAAGTTCTACTCGATAAAGGCGATGAAGTTATCATCCCTTCTCCATACTGGGTTAGTTACCCGGAGCAAGTGAAATTAGCAGAAGGTGTACCTGTGTACATTGAAGGGACGGCTGCCGAGCAATTCAAAGTAACGGCTAAGCAAATTGGCGACGCTGTAACGGAGAAAACAAAAGCAGTTATCATTAATTCTCCAGGAAATCCGACGGGTATGATCTATACAAAAGAAGAATTACAAGAAATTGCTGACGTCTGTCGCGAAAAAGATATTTGGATTATTTCCGATGAAATCTATGAAAAATTGGTCTATGAAGGTCGGAAGCACGTATCAATCGCTCAACTCTCAGATGATGCGAAAGAGCGTACTTTGATCATTAATGGCGTATCGAAATCACATTCTATGACTGGCTGGAGAATTGGTTATATTGCGGGAGACGCAGAAGTAGTCAGCGCGATGACGAACTTGGCAAGCCACTCAACATCTAATCCCGTCACGACGTCACAGTTCGCGGCAATTGAAGCATATAACGGTCCGCAAGACACGGTGGAAATGATGCGTAAAGATTTTGAATCTCGCTTAAATCAAGCGTATCCAAAGTTAGCAGCTATCCCAGGCTTCCATGTATTGAAGCCTCAAGGTGCGTTCTACTTCTTACCAGATGTAACAGAGGCATTGGAAAAAACAGGATACGATACTGTGGATGATTTTGCACAAGCTTTACTTATGGAGGCAAACGTAGCTGTCATTCCTGGATCCGGTTTTGGTTCGGCTACGACGATTCGCTTATCATATGCAACGTCCATCGAGCAGTTGGAAAAAGGAATCGACCGTATTGAAAAATTTGTCAAAGAACATTGGAAAGCCTAAACACAACAGCAAGGAATCGTTTGCTGATGAGAGGAAGTTTCGATTATGCAGCAAGATGAACGGCTGAAAATTTGGATTGAGCAGGGAAATGTATCTATTTCCCAGCTCTTTTTTCAAGAGTATAAACAATTATTAATTTCTGATACCGACGCCATGGTGATTTTGCACATTATTGCATTTCAAGGAAACGGAGATTATTTTCCGACACCGACAGATATTGCAAATCGTATGCAACAAACAGAAAAAGATGTAACAGATTGCTTGCAGCGCCTGATGCGCAAAGGGTTATTTACGATTGAACAAAGTACCGATGAAAACAATGTGTTGCACGAAAAGTTTTCATTATTCCCTTTATGGGATCGTTTATTGGAAATAGTCGAAAAGCGCAAAGTACAAACAACGGAACAGCAAACAAAACTGGCAGAAGGGGAAGTATACTCGCTATTTGAGCAGGAATTCGGACGTTTTCTATCACCGATGGAATGTGAAACGATTGGAATGTGGATTGATAAAGACGGCCATACACCGGAAATTATCCGCGCTGCGTTGAAAGAAGCCGTACTAGCGCAGAAGATGAGTTTGCGCTATATTGATCGCATTTTATTCGAATGGAAAAAGAAAAATGTCAAATCGATGCGTGACGTGGAAAAACAGACTCGCGCTTTCCGTCCGGTTGTTGCAGCGACTGCCGAGCAACCGCGAAATCCAGCAATCAAGCAAGTTCCCTTTTATAATTGGTTGGAAGAACGGGAGTAGGATAGACGATGTTAACAAAAACGCAATGGCAATTTTGCCTGCAAACATTTGAAGAGATGTTCCCCGATGCTCATTGTGAACTTGTGCATAAAAACCCATTTGAATTACTCATCGCGACACTGTTATCTGCTCAATGTACGGATGTTTTGGTTAATCGTGTGACTGCTGATTTATTCCAAAAGTATACGACGCCGGAAGATTATTTACGTGTACCGAACGAAGAATTGCAACAAGATATTCGTTCCATTGGTCTTTACCGCAATAAGTCCAAAAACATTCAAGCGTTGAGTGGACAACTAATCGAAGACTATGGTGGGGAAGTGCCTGCTGATCGGGATGCGATGATGACACTACCTGGTGTGGGTAGAAAAACAGCGAATGTTGTCGTCTCTAATGCATTCGGAGTACCCGCCCTAGCCGTTGATACACATGTCGAACGCGTAGCGAAACGCTTAGGTATGAATCGTTGGAAAGACCGTCCAATTGATGTGGAAGAGAAAATCATGCGCTGGACACCGATGGAAAAATGGACACAAACTCATCATCAAGTCATTTTCTTCGGACGCTATCACTGCAAAGCACAAAATCCGAATTGTCCAGAATGTCCGCTCTTGCATTTGTGCCGTGAAGGTAAGAAAAGGATGAAAGCGAAATGAGTTCAGAGCAACTAAAAGAATCCGTTAAACAAATTCTTGTACACTGGGAACAGCAAAAGCCGGAACTTGAGAAGATGTATGCAATACGTGACGAGCGACGGATAGGTTTATTACAGTTAGCGATTGATCAACTGACAGCGTTAGTCGAGAATAGTGGAACAGAAGAGAATACGTTTACAGGTAAGACGCATTTTATGTTAGCGCCGAATAATTATCAAGAACGAATAGATTTTATTAGGATGCAACATACGAGCCACTATGCGCTGATTCAGTTGACGATGTTGTATGATGAAGTGAAGAAAAAAGCTGCTCGTTTGCGCGTTCAACAATAAAAAATCGGCAAGAGGAAAATACCTCTTGCCGATTTTTTAATTGTTTTCTGCGGGTGGAGCTTCAGGTGTTGGACTGATCGGGCTTTGATCTTGATTTCCCTGCCCTTGATTTCCTTGGCCTTCCTGTTCTGCATTTCCTTGGTTACTTTGTTCTTGGTTACCTGCACTATCTTGCCCTTGATTGTTGTTTTGACCCTCTTGTTCTTGCCCGTTGGAGTTATCTTGCCCCTGGTTGTTTTGATCATTTTGTTCGGAGTCATTATCTTCATCATTTGGATCGCCTGGTACTTCAATCGGCTCCTCGGTATCTCCATCTGGTTCTTTAATAATCGGTTCTTTGGTTACTGGAGAACTGGATCCTGCTAACGATAAAGTAGCTGTAGCCGATCCACTCGTATAGCCACCCATAGTAGCAGTTACGGAGAACGTGTAGCTTCTACCGAATTCAGCTCCTGAGAAGACCGCTGATTGAGCATTTGTCTTCGTGATGCTTTGATAGGCACCGCCGTCGATGGAGACACTGACATTGAATGATGGACTACCTAAACTATCATATTTTTTCGATGCATCGTAATTCCAGTTCAATGCGATGGAATTAGAATTCGCATCGAATTGTGCTGTCATATTACTTGGGCTTGGAATAGAAACCTTTTTCGGAATTGCTTGTTTAGCTGGCAGTGTACCTCTGACGAATAATTCATTACGTACTAAGTTGCTGTATGTGAATGAACTGGCTAAGACAATTGGATCGCTACCTTTCACGATTGCTGCCTCTTCCACTGAATCTGGTTGAATGAATTCACCTGGATTACTGGCAATCTTGGTCATCACTGCTTTAAATAGCTTTTGCGGAACATAACGGCCATAATCGTAAGTTGTGATTGGCGTTTTATAGTCAGCATAACCGCCCCAAGTAGAGATTGTATACTCTGTCGTATAGCCAGTGAACCAAGTATCCGGAACATAGTGACTCTTCATATTTTCTTTACGCATTATATCAGCAGGATAGTTGGTTGTACCTGTTTTACCGGCGATATCCATACCACTAATCGCTGCTTTTTCAGCTGTCCCGTAAGACGTCAATACATCACGTAATACATCTGTAATCATATATGCTGTTGAGTCTTTCATTGCTGTGACAGGATCGGGACGAAGATTTTTCACTGTTTTACCGTCACGCAACGTGATTTTCGTCACAGTATGAGGCTTAGTATAAATTCCCCCGTTACCGAATGCTGCATATGCACCTGCCATTTGGACAGTAGAGAATTGAGCTGTACCGCCACCTAACGCATGGCCAGAACTTATATCATCATAGGCTAAACCGAGTTTTGCAGCGAAGGCTTCAGCTTTCTTTCCTCCTACTTTTTCAAATGTTTTAACTGCTGGGACATTTCGTGAATAATACAAAGCTTCGCGCATCGTCAACGTACCTAAGAAACGTCCGTCAGCGTTATTAATCGATTTGTCCATTCCTTTATATTTATACGGTTCATCAACTACTTTTTGA
Organism: Sporosarcina sp. GW1-11; assembly: GCF_033088395.1. Classification (NCBI taxonomy): domain Bacteria; kingdom Bacillati; phylum Bacillota; class Bacilli; order Caryophanales; family Caryophanaceae; genus Sporosarcina; species Sporosarcina sp. GW1-11. The sequence continues at coordinate 132,143 of NZ_JAPMIW010000005.1, forward strand.
CCTGTTGACCAGTTTAACTCTTCAATAGCTGGCCCGTAAGCCAGAATAGGTTTGATCACGGATCCAGGTTGACGGTTTTGTTCAGCGAAGTTCAAATTACGTCCCGAATAATTACGTCCACCACCAAGCGCGACAATCGTTCCTTTTTTCGTATCCAAAACAGTCATACCTGCTTGCATATCTTCTGATTCATAATAGCTTGGATCATTAATTGCAGCTTCTACTGCTTCCTGTGCTTTTGGATCGAGTGCTGTCTGAACTGTGACACCTTCCGCTAATAAATCAGCGTAGCCTTCTGCTTCAAGCTCATCTAGTACAGCGTCCACGTAGGCAGGATATTTACTAAAAGTTTCACGCTCGTCTTCTGATAATAAAGTAGATGTGACAGGCACTTTTTTCGCAGCTTCCATTTCTTCAGTAGAGATCTTGCCGTGACGATTCATCAGTGTAAGGACGATATTTCGTCGCTTTTCGGCACGCTCAGGATATTTAAACGGATTATAGCCATTCGGATACTGTGGCATACCTGCTAGCATCGCCATCTCGGATAACTCAAGTTCATTTAGTTTCTTGCCGAAGAAATAGCTAGCACCTGTACCGAAGCCATAACGATTTCCAGACATTAATACTTTATTAAAATACATTTCGAAAATCTCTTCTTTTGTGTATTCTTTTTCCAATTTATATGCAAGCCAAGCCTCTTGTGCTTTCCGCTTCAACGTTTTTTCGTCTTTCAGGAAAGAGTTCTTGATCACTTGCTGTGTCAAAGTGGATGCACCTTGTGAACCGAATCCGCTACGGAAGTTGGCTAGTACAGCACCACCTAAACGATAGAAATCAACACCACCGTGCTGAAAGAATCGCACATCTTCTGTTGCTAAAATTGCATCTTTCATTTGCTGTGGAATTTCATCGTAGGGAACAAAGTCACGTTTTTCGGTTCCGAACTTCAAAAATATATCTCCATCTTTAGTTAGGAAGTTGGAGGTCAGCGGATCTTTCAATAATTCTTCATCTAAATCTGGTGCTGTACTTGCGTAGTAGGCGAATAAAGAAGCACCACCTACTAGAACGACCAAACCGAAAATAACGATAGCCATGAGGATTTTCTTAAATAATCCTTGAGGCATTTTTCTTCCGGGCTTTTTCTGCATCGTATCTTTTTGTTGTCTTCTCGTTGTTCTTGAGTTTATATTATCACTCATGTACGTTCCTGCCTTTCAGTGGTTAAATCTATTATGTTTTTGAATCCATTGCTCAACCGCTTGTAAATAATCTAGCCGTGGTTGATAGCCTGTACTGATTTCAATTGATCGTTCTTCGATTTCTGTCAATGTGATAGACTTTCTCCCGCCACTCTCCATGCGTTGCCAAAGTGGGAAGAATGCATCAAATGGCAATAAAAAGTAGCGGTCAAGTAAGCTGAAGTTGACGATAAAAAAAGCAAGTCCTGATTGGTCATGCACTTGCTTCATATGTTGCACTTGATGCAAATGAATATTTTGCAAAGGCAATGAAGTTTTATTTTTCGTCTCTTTCGCTTCAAAGTCTACATAATGACCTTTCCAGACACCGTTGTAATCGGTCGTGGAAGGAGTGCGGAAGTAGGCTTCTGTAATAACCGCTGCGCTTCGTGCCGGGTACCGGACGTTGACGATTTGGACGGGTACTGGTTTCTTATGGATAACGGCTAGTCCGTGGGCTAGGTAGTATTCGTTTGAGTCGTTGAGTTCGTCTTCTAATAATTTTCCCCGATTACTGAAGGAGAAATCATTGGTTTTCTTTTTTGTTGCTGGTACTGACGGGTTGTACTTTTTTCCGTTAGGATAACGAATCGCCAATGTGACCACCTCGTACTCTACATCATACCATACCCACTACTAGACGAGTTACCGAAAAGAAAGTTTCACTAAGTATGAATGTTGGCGATTTTGTAGTGATTTGGAATGTTTGTTCGTAGTTAGTGGAGTGGGGGAAGGATTTCTGATAAACTTAAAGTTAAGTGATGAAGTTCAAAGACTATTCTATGACTGGTCTGGGATATTCGCTTCAGAGGAGACCGCGGTGAGCCAGAAAGTAATTTGTTGAAGGGGTTTTATAGATGAGTCGAATAAATGATACGCGCGTGTTACTTTCTATTTGTGATGAGTGTGAGGAACGTTTTTATAAAATGAGGGAGACGGAGCATGTGCCGGATTTTTTTGGTGAGGTGAAGCCGTATGCAGATGTGAGTCACAAAGCAATTACGGATTGGTCTGATCAGATGAAGGTGTGGATTGCGAAAGAGAAGCCGCGCTATGTTCATGCTGTACAAATTGATTCGTTAAAAGACTCAATGACTCAATTCGTCGTACAGTCGTTTTATAAAGAGACGGGTAAGAAACGCTTCATTTTGTCTATTAATGCAGCGCGTTATACATTGCAAACAGTGTTGAATGCGATGGCGAATGAAGAAGGAGAGCGGAGCGATGACTAAGCAAAATATACCGGACATTATCCAGCAATTATTTGCAGATCCGCGGTTTGGTCCGAATATTTCTTATATCGAAACATTGAAGGAGCAAGAAGCAATTATTGCGGAATTTCCACCTAGTTTGCATCCTTCGATAAAAAAAGCGCTGGCGGCGAAAGGCATTACGCAACTATATAGTCATCAGCGCGAGGCGTTTGATGCGGTGAGTGAAGGGCATTCGATTACGGCGATTACTCCAACAGCATCGGGTAAATCGCTATGTTATCATTTGCCGGTGTTGCAGTCCATTTTAGACAATCCTTCGTCACGGGCATTGTATTTATTCCCGACGAAAGCTTTAGCGCAGGACCAATTAGCAGATCTACATGAATTGATCGAAGCGAGTGGCGAGACAATTTTAAGTCATACGTATGATGGAGACACCGCGCCAGGATTACGGACGAAGGTGCGAAAGTCGGGACATATTATTTTGACGAACCCGGACATGCTGCACTCGGCGATTTTGCCGCATCATACGAAATGGATTTCATTGTTCGAGAATTTAAAGTATATCGTTGTTGATGAATTACATACGTATAAAGGTGTGTTCGGTAGTCATGTGGCGCATGTGTTACGACGTTTGCAACGGATTTGTCGTTTTTATGGGAGTGATCCGATTTTTATTTGCACATCAGCAACGATTTCAAACGCTAAAGAACTGGCGGATAATTTAACGAATAAAGATATGGTGCTTATCGATAAAAATGGTGCACCACGAGGGAAAAAGCATTTTGTGTTTTATAATCCACCGATTGTTCATGAGGTTTTTGGAATTCGTAGAAGTGCCGTCCTTGAAGTACGGGATTTAGGTGCTTTCCTTTATCAGCAACATATTCAGACGATTATTTTTGCTCGCAGTCGAGTGCGTGTGGAAATGCTTGTGACATATATGAAGGAATTGACGAAGAAGAAACTGTTCGATGAGACGGTGATGGGCTATCGTGGCGGCTATTTACCGTCGGAGCGTAGGAAGATTGAAAGTGGATTGAAGAATGGTGAGATCCGCACGGTTGTTAGCACGAACGCCCTTGAGCTCGGCATTGATATCGGGCAATTACAAGCATGTATTATGACAGGTTACCCGGGAAATATTGCGAGTGCGTTGCAGCAAGCAGGCCGAGCAGGTAGAAGACAGGAAGATGCACTAATTATCTACGTTGCGCAGTCGATGCCGCTTGATCAATATATTATTAAACATCCAGCGTATTTACTTGGACAACAGCCAGAAGAAATTCATATTCATCCGGATAATATGCTGATTTTAATGGATCATTTAAAATGTGCTTCATTTGAATTACCATTTAGTTCCACAGAAAACTATGGCGAGTTTGAAGTGCAAGAGTTGCTAGCATTTTTGCAGAGTGAAGGTGTGTTGCTGCAAACTTCGGATAAATGGCACTGGATGACGGATCGTTTTCCAGCGGGCGAAATTAGTTTGCGCTCGGCTTCACAAGAAAATGTCGTTATCATCGATCAAACATTTCCAAAAGAAACCCGAGTCATTGGAGAAATGGATCGTTTCAGCGCAATGACTTTATTGCATGAAGAAGCTATTTATTTACATCAAGGGACGCAATATCAAGTGGAAACATTGGATTGGGAAGAGAAAAAAGCATACGTCACGGTCGTCGATGTCGATTATTTCACGGATGCGAATTTAGCGGTGGAATTGAAAGTCATTAGCGAAGACAAACGGCAGGATGAAGGGGAGCGGTCATTAGCTTACGGAGATTTGGCAGTGCTAGCGATTCCAACAATCTTCAAGAAGATTAAGTTCGGTAATAAACATGACAATATAGGTTCGGGTACAATCTCTTTACCTGCTGAAGAAATGCATACGAATGGCACTTGGCTTGCATTCGACTTACCAGATGGATGGGAGAAGTCCGATCTGACCGATGCTATGAGCGCAGCAGCTTACGCGATCCAGTCATTAATCCCTTTGTTTGTTAAATGTGATCGAAGTGATATTCATGTCGTACCACAAGTGAAGGCGACTCATACAAAAAAGCCGACAATCTTTATTTACGATAGCTATCCAGGCGGAATCGGACTAAGCGAGAATATTTATAATCGCTGGAATGAATTGCTAAGGATGTCAGCAGAACATATTAACGAATGCCGATGTGAACATGGTTGTCCAATATGTATTGGTGCGCAAGAAGCAGGGCAGACACAAAACAAAAGAAATGCAGAAATGTTATTAAGAGACCTGGTTAAATAAAAGTGAGGAGCCGGAGCAATTAACGCTTCAGCTCCTCTTCTTCGATTAGTTTATAAATCATTTTCCGATTAATCCCCGTACGTTCTTCCAATTGCCTACCGCTGATTTTTGGATTCTTTCGCAATTCTTCTTTCAGGATAAGAACCCGCTGTTTTTTCAGGGTAGGGCATTGTTTGTTTGGCTTTAGATGTCGGAAGGGTCCGAACCGCTCTTGATCCAATTTCAAAGTAGACGGCTGGCTACCAATCATTTTCCCCAGCGCTTCAAGTGTTGAGCCTTTATTTTCATTTAATATTTTCTGTGCTTTGACGTATCGTTCACTAGCTTTCTCTAATACCTCACGTTCGGTTGTTTCTTCCATTGATTCAATTCTGATATTCACATCGACATTCACTTCTTGGGGCAATAAAGCATGCAGGATTAACGTATTATTTTCAGTATCAAGCGTAGCGGAAGGGAATAGGCTGCCAATTAATTTCTGTTGATCCACGGGTTCTAGTAATTCTTCGAAACGACTAGCCACACCAAAGAACTCTGCAACTGTATCAAAATTCAACATATCTTTCTGAATAAGTCCACGCTTTCTTTTACGCTCCCTTAAATCCACTTCAATTTGCTTCGATTGTTCTTCTAACAGCTTATGGTGTTGATCCAACTTTTCTTTTGGGCACTTATCATCCAAGTAGAGATCCAGCAGCTTATCAATTTTTGAATGTACATCTAATTTCATCTTTTCCAAACGCTTCACATCTGCGTCAAGCCGCTCCAATTCCACTTCGTCAAAGTCTGAATCGATGTACTAGGAAATTTTGTTAGTATCAGTCAAAATATCCTTAACTGCTTGTGTAATTCGGTGCTTGATACGTTTATCGTTGATACTAGGCTTCGCTTCACATTTATTGTGTGTGATAGCATTCGTGTGAGTCAGCAGGAATAATCCATATCTCTGCGACTTATCCTGGTTATAGACACAATGCTTTTTGACACTGATCTCTTTTTGACAAGAAGAACAAATGATTTTTACATCCCTCAAGAAGTGAGGTTCCGCTGGTTGACGTCGATACCTTTTCGTCAGTTCGTTCCGTATACGAGCATGCATAAGTTCTGTACGCAGCGGGGGATAGACGTTAGGAACTGTGATCGTTTCACCATTACTGAAAGTTTTTTGCAACACACCATGATAAGCAGGGTTCTTCAATTTACCTAGCACTTGCTGGCTTGTCCATTGTTTGCCTTCAGCCGTCTTACAGATTTTATTCAGCTCTTTCGCAATAGCTGTAACACCAAGCCGTTTCTCAATGTATAGATCATCAATGAAGGGAATCAGCCAGGAACGTTCTTCGTTCACTGTAATTTCTTCGGTATCCTTGTTGTAATGATATTCTTCCGGCTGCTTACCCCAAACTTTACCTTCACGTGTCTTCTGACGTTTCCCACGCATCATTTTACGCAGCAGATCCCGCCTGGAACGTTGGGCAAGAAGGTTCTTCAAGTCTGAAATGAATTCATCATCTTCATTGGTTAAATCCACGATGTTGCCAGGCTCTGCAATCTTGACATGATTATCACGTAGCACGCCTTTTAGATATTCCCATTTGATTGTATCCAGTCGTGAAAGACGATCCTGCTCGATGCATAGTACTACGTCTATCTTTCCGTCTTCTACGTGGTCTAGCATAGATTCTAGTCCGTCTTTGTTGAGTTTAGTGCCGCTGTCCACATCTCTGAAAGTATCAACTATCGTCCAGTTTTGCGATTGAGCGTATCTGGTTAGTTCGACTGTTTGGGCTTTTAGGCTGTATCGATCTTCTTGGAGTTTGGTGGATACGCGGATGTAGATGGCTACTCTCATGTGATTTCACTCCTCACTAGTTAGAATGTATGTTCTTTTTTTTGTTTAAAATAAAACACACCATTTCTATTGGTGTGGGCATTGATTCATAGATAAAGTATTTTTAATCACAAGTTTTAAACAACTGAATAAATTTATAGTGCTTGAAGAATCCTGCCCTAGTCATTCGCATAAAATAGAGAAGGATTCTTCGTTTTTAATATTTGAATATTCCACTATGAATCGCAACTCATAAATTCCTGGTTGTAGGGGAGTAATAGTTATGTCGTATGTGAAGTACCGTTTTGACGAGTAAGTATTTCTAACGTTTGTTTCTTTTAAATAATAGATAAACTTATCAAGATGTTCAACAGTTGTTATAGAATTGTTCGGCATATCGAAATTCAGAACTTGGTTAGATTCAATTATTAGCGAAGGTTTATCGTCTAAATTAAATATCGAATTAGCAACCAAAGTAATAGAAGAACGTCTGTTTATCGATAGTTTATCATTAAATAATTTCGGAATTATCGTTAGACTTAAAGCGTTTGAGTTATTATCCTTGGTAATAAGTATCTTGGTTAGATTGTCTTTAAGTTCGTCTCGTTCTTCTTGTATTTTACTTAGATTATCTAATATTATACTCGCTGTTATTGATAAAATTAAAATCACTATAGACCAATAGATTGTTGTTTTAGAAAAATCATCAACGCTAATAAAGTATCCAATCAGATTAACGGTAATATTTAAAAGAACTGTTAATACTATGATATTACTTGAGCGCATTTATTAACTCTCCAGTGAATCTAATTAAGTAATCTTCCTCGCTATTATTAACCGAAATAGTATTCCCCATTTTGATAGACATAAGTTTATCTTTTACATTCAGCAATAAGTAATGGATATTATTAGTGTCCTCAAAAGCCTCAGAATAAGAGTCGACGTTTTCTAATTCGAAAGATTCGTCATCTCTTTCATATTCGATTAATTTTATTCGTGCATCTAGAGAAATTACTATATCCAGCATTTGTCTGTTTGTTAAAGACATTTTTCTAATTTGATTGTTTTTAGTTTTAGCCACAAGATTATCTATCACCATATTAGAATAATTATCGTTTATAGCTTCGACTAAAAACATGGAAGAATCCGAAAAGAAAAAAGTATTAATATATTGATTGAAAGGAACACTTAAAACATCACCTGAATTTTTCGTCCCAAACTTATATTCATCAGAAATATGAAATACCGCATGGAGCTGATTAGGTGATAACTTATTAACATGAAATAGGTCAACGTCATTGTTTTTTTGAGACAAAAATCTCGACTTTCTTTTAACAATCCTTTCGTAATATGAACACTCTTCGGATTTAAATAAATTAAAATTCACGTAAATCCCTCCTCACTATTTAAAAAAATCAACTTTCATTAAGTATACCCAATAAGTGTAGCATAAACTCATTAAATGAATCGTTATCAGAAAACTCATTTTCGTTAATTATTACTCTATGTTTGTCAGAGTATAAAGTAACCGTAATTTGTTTAGGATTCCCATTATCGGTATATGGTAGATCGAATTTTATATGAGACATTTCTCCATGGTCGCTGTATTCTTGTTGAACAACTGAGACATCGGTGTCGTTGGCCGGATCGATAACAAATGATACACGCCTTGTACTATCTCCATGCTTTACAATTTTATTAAAAGTAGCTGCGCTCCAACTATAGTTGTTTTGAATATGCCTAATTAGAAGGTCAGTTATCCTTAAAATACTCATTTCAAATCCTAATTGTTCAATTTGTGCTTTTACCTTGGCTTTTGCTCTTTCTTCAATTGAGTTATCAAACATAATGATAAACTCATTATTTTCAGTCAAATAGATTTTTGACTTTGTAAAATAAGTATGTTGTTTTCTTTCAGTTGTAAAAGTATCTGTAGAAAATTTAGCTTCATTAAAATTACCTAAACTGGATCTAGTGATACAAAAACACTGAACGGACTTTACGTTTCCTATCATGATTTTTTCAACAATTCCAAAACCTTCACCCTGTGGATATCCCTCTTCGTTTATAGGTGCTTTATTTTGATCCATAGTTTCTATTAAGTAATCAACGTTTAAACTACCCTCATCTGAAAAAAATAAGTCTGGATGCTCTTCTGTGTTTAGTTTATAAATATATAAATAGCTAGCCAATCTAGATCAACCTCCTCAATTTTACATACATTCATGTTAAAAAAAGCTGGATAATCAATTCGTCTCAGAAACATAACCTAGTGATATATAACTACATCACCTATAAAAACAAACACGGTCATCTAAACCGTGCGGATCCATCTTCTTTAAATGTGCAATTTCCCCGGGAACGCAATACATAGCAGCTATCTCCTGCACCGTCATGCTGCTGTCCTTATGTTCGTAAAATACTTCATCCGGCAACAGCAACTCCACTGCAAAACGATTCGCTTCTACTTCCAGCCGATCAACAGAAAGAAACGTATTCTTTTTCATGAAGGGAGCATTTGCCTTTGAGTGCAGCACGGCATGACCTAGTTCATGAGCACATACAAATCTCTGTTCATGTTGCTGGAGATTGTAGTTGATGTTGATGATTTGAATTCGGTTGCTTTGAAAGTAAAATCCTAGCGTTTCGCCTAGATCAGCATACTGTACAAGTATCCCTTTACTTTGCGCTAGCTGAAACGGGCAATTCGTTTTATATTTCTTTGTCAGCGCTTCAATCTTCTTCTTAATATATGGCACATCACAGCACCCCTTAGTTGCCCCTACTATGATAAAATAATATAAAGGCGGTGATTATATGCAAATCGTATTGATATTACTTTCAAGTGGTTCGTTAGGTTTCATTTCTTATTTAATTTTACGCGAGTTAGGCATTCTTAATTTTCCTTTACGAGAAAAGGAAATAGAAAAAATCACCTTGATTCATTTTTCTATCTTTAACGCAATCGCTGTGTATTTCTTATATTGGGTGTTATTCAAAGAAGACCTATTACAAACCCAATTGACTATAGTAATATTTGCTAAAGTCATAGGTCTGTCTTTGCTGGCATCATTCATCATGCCATTTATCTATGCTGTTTTTATAAAGCTCGCACAAATAGCATTCCAAAAGATCCAACAGAAGAACAACCTAATTACAAATAAATACAAGCCTTTATTCAATGACCTTTTTCTTCCGGAACAATATGAAGATACTGAAATAATTATCTTCGACTATTCTAATAAATTCATCCATGCCGGTCACTTGGAACGTATGGAGTATAAAGAAGGAAAGCTCTACTTTTCTTTATACGCGGCTCCTTATCACCTAGAATACACATATGAAGAAGTCATCAAGAGGTTTCATAATGACAATACGGATCTTAATAGGCATAAAATAGTGATAGATAGTGACAGGCAACAAAAATATTTCTTGATTTATGACCCGAATAAAGTTGATTAAGTGAAATGAATTCTAATTTTATTTTTTAGGTTCAGGTCGGGTGAATGTTGGTGGTTTACTTCGCCCCTCATTAGCGTCTGGCATAGGCCGCCTCGGAAAAGGTGGTGGATTTACACGACCACTATTTCTTTCCTCGTATCCACCAGGTTGTTGTTTACTCATATATGTTACCTCCTAGAAAAGCTGTCCTGTGGGCTGCTTTTTTATTTTCGTTTTATTTTTTATACTTATTCGGTGTAAACTTCTTCTTCGCCAACTGCTTAGCCAAACGCAAATTACTTTCAATCTGTTCCCGCACCAACTCACGCGTCACATCATCCAGCGGTTCCCCATCAAAAGCCAAACTACTCTCACTGTTAGACCCCCTAAAATAGATTCAAACTTTCTAGTGATATCCTGTTCGTCCTTAGATGATAGTTCAGGTAATACAGCGCTTACTTGCGGAGTGTCTGATCTACCTAATAGGTAATCAGTTGAAACCTCAAAGTAGTCATCTTTTTTTTATGTATCAGTGTCCGGAAAAGGGTTACCGCTTTCATATCTTGAGATAGCAACGTTAATGTTTGCGGCAAGTCGTTTTTTTGTTAACTTTTTTGAAAGTCCAAGTTTCTTAATCGTGCAGCTAACGCCTACCTTCCTTAAAACAAATTATAGTTTAACGTAATGTTAAATCAAAAACTTATTGTTGGTTTTTCATACATCTAACTAAATACCAAATATATTCAATTATACCACTTTATTTACCATTTTGTTCAACTATTATATGTATAACGATATGGTGAAAAAGTCGATCGTGACGAATCTTAGATATGGCAAGCGTAGTCTTCACTACGAAACTGCTATAAAACTTGCTTAAGCGTTTGGAAAAATACCTTGTAAAGTTTTTCAAAACAGAATGTACACTATGAGTTAATAAACGTTGCTCTATATGTTTAAAAAGTCTGTGCGAAATTTTAAAAGAGTATTCTTTTATTATTGAATTGGTTACACTATCCATAAGGGAAGATTTCCGTGAATAACTTATTGTTTATTATTTTTTGTTATCTATACCAGCGATTTTATATTTCATCATTCGTGTGTTAATCGCTACTATTAAAAAAGACAAGGCGCTACGTTCTAAACATTTCAAATTTACCAGATTGTCATTAATAGTAGTGGTTTTCTCGTTGATAGTTTTCACTATAACATCTGAACCAGAAAAAGACGTTGCAGTAGATAAGGGTGATAAAGTAGGGATACAAAAAGTTGTGGAAGCGACAATAGAGAAGTCTGCTGTAAAAGAGGAACTTGTTAGTGAAGCAGTGCCAGTTTCAAAAGAAGAACCAATCATAGAAGAAGTAATAAAAAAAGAACCTAATGTGGTTAAGGAACCAGTTGAAGTCAAAAAAGCAGAAGCGCAAAAACCTAAGGAAGTAGATGTGAAAAAAGAAATTGATACGTCTGTTTATGAATATGTGTCAAATATTGATGTAACAGACGCACGCGACATAAATAATCACATCACATTAATGATTGATATGAAAACTGAAAACCAAGGACTAGCATTCCAGCATGTCCTTAACCAAACCTATGACTTTTTACAACAAACTGATATTAAAGACGCAAAGACAATAGGGATTAATGTTTGTGTGAAGGGTAATAAAGTAGGGATGTTTACTGTCTATCCAGAAAGATTTCAACCTAATGACAATGAACCGATGGCCGATGTAGTATTAGTTGCCTCGGAAGTGGAAATGGTAAATTCAGAGGTTGAAGAGTTTGGAAGGCTAATGGAATTATGGTAAGAGATTAATTGGATGCAAGACAGAATAACTTGCGATTAATGCAAAGAAGATTTCACAATCAATCTAAGACTAAAATATAGGTGATAATAATATATCCGAATGTCGTAAGTTGCAGAAATGTTTTAGTGAGTTGTGAATGTGGGGGCATGAGAATCTGCCGATGAAGGAGGGAGTTTATCCGTTTCTGACAGAAGACTCCCTCTTCAATCATGTGAAGGGCAGAGCCCAATGATAAGAGGGAGATGAATGTCGGTTGTCTGTAGACAAAGCAGTTTCTGTAATGATAGAATAGGAACATACATTCCCATATGAAATGAGGTGAAAGCAATGTTGG
>NZ_JAPMIW010000006.1:0-4506 GCF_033088395.1 Sporosarcina sp. GW1-11
GTCTTTTATTCAGTTTTGAGTGAACAACTCAAATAGTCTAGTAACGATAGCGAAGAGGTCACACCCGTTCCCATACCGAACACGGAAGTTAAGCTCTTCAGCGCCGATGGTAGTTGGGGGTTTCCCCCTGTGAGAGTAGGACGTTGCTGGGCACGAAGCCATTCCTTTTGGGGAGTGGCTTTTTTGCGGTTTCAAATAATTATGAAGGTAACAAATGTGGGTGTTTCGACCATAAAGAGAATTTATCCAATAATAATATGTCATAAATAACCTATAAACAAAAGACTTTCCTTGAGTTTTTATGTTAGGCACGATACGATGAAATCTATTGTAGAAAGGAGCGGTTTTCATGGGAATGATATTACTTATATTCGCGATCAACATCGTCTATGTATCCTTTTCTACTGTACGTATGATATTAACGTTGAAGGGTTATAGATATATAGCTGCTGTAGTTAGTATGATCGAAATAGTAATCTACGTTATTGGATTAGGTTTGGTATTGGATAACTTGGATCAAATTCAAAACTTGATAGCTTATGCATTAGGTTATGGATCAGGTGTAGTAGTTGGCTCGAAAATTGAAGAGAGACTAGCATTAGGTTATATCACGGTAAACGTAATTACAGCGGATATTAATAAAGAAATGCCTGCTGAGTTACGACGTCTAGGTTATGGGGTAACGGACTGGTCTGCTAATGGTTTAAGTGGTAGCCGTTCTACTATGCAAATCTTGACACCGCGTAAATACGAATTACTACTGTACAAGACAATAACAGAACTTGACCCGAAAGCTTTTATTATTTCGTATGAACCGAAATCAATACATGGCGGCTTCTGGGTGAAGAGCGTGAAAAGAGGAAAGTTGTTTAAATGAGTAAAAATAAAATGTGGTTTGATCGACAAGATGATGAAACGTTGGAACAATGCCTTGACCGTATACAGAGCTTGGGGTATACGGTTGTTGGGAGAAGGGAAAAGCCTTTATTTAAACAAGAGGGTGAAAAATATATTCCAATTAAACAACAAACACAGTTTCAAGGTATCAAAAACAGCTAATAACTTAATTGTCAATAGTAATCTATCGTGTTTTTGACAATTTGACAACTTAAAGGCGAATGATTCGAAAAGAAATATAAGACAATGTTCGGACTTAAGTTGACGGATTATGTATTAATTGATACTATAATAAGGGTAAATGAGTTCCCCGTATATGCTGTAGGATTGGCTGCAGCGTTTCTACCAAGACACCGTAAATGTCTACACTATGTGGGAAAGCAATTTTTCTTGGATAACTACAATTAAGTAGATATGTACTTGTTTGGTAAAGGGTCCTTGAAAGTTCTGCTTTTTGTGCATGTGAAAAGTGGAGTTTTCAAGGACCTTTTTAAATTTTTATACTATTAAAGCTTGGCATAAGGAGCGGATTTAATTTGGAACCGAAGATTGGTGTCATTATGGGCAGTAAGAGCGACTGGGAAACGATGAAGCATGCTTGTGACATATTGGATGAACTAGGTGTCCCTTATGAGAAAAAAGTAGTTTCAGCTCACCGTACACCAGATTTCATGTTTGAATATGCTGAGCAGGCACAGGCTAAAGGATTGCACGCGATTATTGCTGGTGCAGGCGGAGCTGCCCACCTCCCAGGAATGGTTGCGGCAAAAACGCTAGTTCCTGTTATTGGTGTTCCTGTACAATCCAAAGCGTTAAATGGAATGGACTCCTTGTTGTCGATCGTTCAAATGCCTGGTGGTGTACCTGTAGCGACTGTATCCATCGGTAAAGCGGGTGCTACAAATGCAGGTCTGTTAGCTGCACAAATACTGGGCGTGCAAGATGAGGCTTTGCGTAGCAGACTACAGCAAAGACGTGATGAGATGAAGCAAATCGCGTTAGAAAGCAGTGGTGAGCTAAATTGAAGACAATCCTACCCGGACAGACAATCGGTATTATCGGTGGTGGACAGCTAGGGCGGATGATGGGTCTTGCGGCGAAAGAAGCTGGATTCCGGATTGCGGTGTTAGACCCAACGACTGATTCGCCATGTGGGCAAATAGCGGATATTGAAATTGTCGCTCCTTATAATGATGAACAAGCATTAACTGAATTAAGTAAAGTCAGTGATGTAATCACATTTGAATTTGAGAATATAGATTATGATGGTTTGAAGCGTTTAACAGAGCAAGCATACGTTCCTCAAGGAGCGGAGTTGGTACGCATTACACAAAACCGTATCAATGAAAAAGCAGAAATTCAAAAATCAGGCGCACCGGTTGCACCCTACATAGCAGCTGATACGTTCGAAGAATTAGTACAGGAAATTGATCAAGTTGGTTTTCCTTGTATTGTTAAGACGGCTTTTGGTGGCTACGATGGGAAAGGACAAGTCAAACTTGAGTCAAGAGAACAGTTAGAAGATGCTAAAGAATTGTTTGCACATTCTTCATGTATCGCTGAAGCATTTGTACCGTTCGAAAAAGAGATTTCAGTTATTATTCAACGCAATCCAGCTGGGCAATCATACTGCCTACCGATTGCTGAAAATATACACAAGCATCACATATTACACGAATCTATTGTACCGGCACGTGTTGATCAAAGCGTATTAGACCAGGCAGAAAGTGCGGCGGAGAAAATTGCTAGTCATCTGGAATTGGTTGGAACATTGGCAGTTGAAATGTTCGTTCTAGCGGATGGTGAAATTGTTATCAATGAACTGGCACCGCGTCCACATAACTCTGGACACTATTCAATTGAAGCGTGTAACATTTCACAATTCCATCAGCATATCCGTGCTGTTTGCGGATGGCCTTTGCGTGAACCGAAATTATGGGAACCATCTATTATGGTGAACGTACTGGGTGAACATGTCGAGCCACTGACACAGCGGATCGCAGACTATCCAGAATGGTCCGTACATCTATACGGTAAGGCAGAGGCTAAAGAAAAACGCAAAATGGGTCACGTCACAATCATGACGGAAAGCCTGGAAGACACTTTGCAGGAAATTGAACAATCTGGTATTTGGGAAGACTAATACAATCTGTACCCGATTTCAAAAAAACTATTATTTCCACTTTGGGAGGAACCGACAATGACGAAAGTAACTATTTATGTAACACTACGTGAAAGTGTTGTAGATCCACAAGGAATCGCAACAACAGAAGCACTTCAGAAAATGGGCTACGAGGAAGTAAAAAGTGTACGTGTTGGTAAATTGATTGAGCTAGAAATGGATGGTTCTGAACAAACAATCGAAACGCGAGTCAATGAAATGTGTAATGATTTATTAATCAATAAAGTAATTGAAGACTATCGATTTGAAGTTGGGGAGGTTGCGAGCAAATGAAGTTCGCCGTTCTAGTATTCCCAGGTCTTACTTGTGATCTTGATATGTTCCACGCAATTGAGGATACAGTGAAACAAGAAGTTGAATACGTTTGGCATACAGAAGCGGATCAACTCGAGCAATTCGACGCAGTATTATTACCTACTGGTACTTCATATGGTAACTATTTACGTCCAGGTGCACTAGCTAAAAGTTCGCCTGCATTCAAGCAACTTCAGAAATTTGCAGACTCCGGTAAGCTAGTTCTTGGAGTAGGTAACGGGTTCCATATTTTGGTGGAAGCTGGTATTCTCCCAGGTGCATTTTTACGCAATAATGGTTTGAAGTTCCGTTCGGCAGTAGAAACAGTAACAGTAGAAAATAATAACACGGCTTTTACAAATGGCTACGCACAAGGTCAGAATATTGCACTTCCAGTCGCTAGTGAATTCGGCAACTACTATGCGGATGAAAAGACGGCGCAAGAATTGAAAAATAACAATCAAATTATTTTCACATATACGAATGAAAATATAGATGGCAGCACGTTAGCTATTGCAGGGATTACGAACAAAAAAGGCAATGTGCTAGGTATGATGCCACTTCCTGAGCGTGCAGTAGAAGAAGTTATCGGTGGTACAGATGGAACGCCTTTATTCCATTCAATTTTGAACAATTGGGGTGAACAGCATGTCAACTAATCACGAACCTACAGCGGAACAAATCAAAGAAAACAAATTGTATCTTCAAATGGGCATGACGGACTGGGAGTATGAACGTGCAGTAGAAAAATTGGGTCGTATTCCGAATTATACGGAAACAGGTCTATTTTCTGCTATGTGGTCAGAGCATTGTTCATATAAGAGCTCTAAATCTGTTTTGCGCAAGTTTCCGACTGAAGGAGCACGCGTATTGCAAGGACCAGGAGAAGGTGCTGGGATTGTAGATATCGGTGATAATCAGGCAGCTGTGTTCAAAATGGAATCTCACAACTCTCCATCTGCAATCGAACCATTCATTGGTGCGGCAACAGGTGCAGGTGGAATTATCCGTGATGTCTTTTCAATGGGCGCACGTCCGATTGCTTTAGTTAACTCTCTTCGCTTTGGTGATTTGACAGATCCACGCGATAAGTTTTTGTTTGAAGAAGCAGTTGCAGGGATCGCAAGTTATGG
>NZ_JAPMIW010000006.1:4528-94539 GCF_033088395.1 Sporosarcina sp. GW1-11
GAAGTTCAGTTCGATCAATGTTATTCTAAGCGTCCACTCGTTAATGCGATGGCAGTAGGGTTATTGAATCACGAAGATATTCAAAAAGGTTTGGCTGCAGGTGTTGGCAACACGATCATCTATGCGGGTGCTACAACTGGTCGTGACGGAATTCACGGGGCGACGATGTCTTCAGCTGAATTGGCTATTGACGAAGAAGCAGAACTACCTGTTATGCAAGCGGGTGATCCATTCATCGAAAAGTTATTGATGGAAGCTTGCCTAGAATTAGTTAAATCGGATGCATTAATCGGTATACAAGATATGGGTGCTGCAGGTTTAACTTCTTCAGCAGCAGAGATGGCTTCAAAAGCTGGCTATGGTGTGGAGATGAATTTGGATCTAGTACCACAGCGTGAAGAGAATATGACGGCATATGAAATGATGTTGTCAGAGTCTCAAGAACGTATGCTAATCGTTGTTAAAAAAGGTCGCGAAGAAGAAGTCATTGCATTATTCACGAAATACGGTATTAATGCAGTGGCAATCGGTCATGTAACAGATGATAAAATGCTACGCTTGATCTTTAAAGGAGAAGTAGCGGCAGAAGTGTCAGCTGATTTATTGGCTGAAGACGCTCCTAGCTATCAAAAAGAATCAAAAGAACCAGCATCGTTTGCGGAAAACCAAGCGATTGAAAATAAAGAACCACAAGTAACAGATTTAAAAGCTACATTGCTTGATTTGCTACAACGTCCAACGATCGCGTCTAAAGAATGGGTCTACAATCAGTTTGATACAGGTGCTAGAACGAGTACAGTATTAGCTCCTGGTGCGTCAGCTGGTATCGTGCGTGTTAGAGGAACAAACAAAGGAATTGCGATGACAGCAGATTGTAACTCACGTTTCATTTACTTGGATCCAGAAACAGGTGGTAAAATTGCGGTTGCAGAGGCTGCACGTAATCTTGTTTGTTCTGGAGCAGAACCGATTGCGCTTACGGATTGCTTGAACTTCGGTAGCCCGGACAAACCAGAAGTGTTCTGGCAGCTTGAAAAGTCTGCAGACGGAATTTCAGAAGCTTGCCGTAAACTTAATGCACCAGTCATTGGCGGTAACGTTTCACTTTCAAATGAAGTTAACGGAGTTTCAATCTACCCAACACCAACAATTGGTCTTGTAGGACTCGTTCATGATTTGAAGCAAGTAACAACACCTGGTTTCAAACAAGCTGGAGATGCGATTTATCTAATCGGTCAAACAGCAACAGAATTCGGTGGTAGTGAACTGCAACAAATGACCGAAGGAAAGATTTTTGGTCAAGTGCCAGCAATCGATCTAGATGTAGAAGTGAAGCGTCAAGAGCAATTGTTAGCTGCGATTCAGCAAGGATTAATACAATCAGCTTCAGACCTATCAGAAGGCGGATTTGCTGTAGCGCTTTGTGAAAAAGCATTCGCAACAAACGGCTTAGGTGCAAATGTATCAGTTGAAGGTTCTGCAATTACGGCTTTATTTAGTGAAACGCAATCACGTTTCCTAGTGACAGTCCAAGCAGATCAAGTAGCAGCGTTTGAACAGAGTGTAGATGACGCAGTGAAAATCGGAACAGTGACAGATGACGGACAACTAGTCATTAAAAGTGCAGAAGGAACTGTCCTAGTAGAAGGGACGGTAGAACAATTCCACGCTGCTTGGAAAGGAGCTATTCCATGCTTGCTGAACTCAGAGGACTAAACGAAGAGTGCGGCGTATTTGGTATTTGGGGGCATGAGGATGCGGCACAAATTAGCTATTACGCATTGCATGCGTTACAACATCGTGGGCAGGAAGGAGCCGGCATCGTCGTAAAAGGCGATGGCGGTCTCCATGCTGTTAAGGGTGAAGGGTTAGTCAATGAAGTGTTCTCAGGTGATAACTTGAGTACACTAAAAGGCAGTGGGGCAATTGGACAAGTCCGCTATACAACAGAACTAGGACGCGGTATTGAAAACGTTCAACCACTCGTCTTCCGTTCAACTACAGGTAGTCTTGCTATTGCTCATAACGGTAACTTAATCAATGCGACAGATTTAAAAGAACATTTGGAGCGTCAAGGAAGTATTTTCCAAACAACATCAGATACAGAAGTATTAGCCCACTTGATCAAGCGTAGTAGTGGTTCATTGAATCAACGTGAAAAAGTGAAAAAAGCATTGAGTATTTTAAAAGGTGCGTTCGCATTTGTCTTAATGACTGATGAAGGATTAATGGTCGCACAAGATCCGAATGGTATGCGTCCACTTTCTCTAGGGAAAATTGGGGATGCATGGGTTGTAGCTTCGGAGACATGTGCATTTGATATTATTGGAGCTGAACATATTCGTTCTGTAGAACCAGGTGAGTTATTAATTATCAATGATAAAGGATTAATTTCTGAACGATTTGCGCCAGCCGCCGATCCAGCGATGTGTTCAATGGAATACGTTTATTTCTCACGTCCCGATTCAGATATCGACGGAATTAATATTCATGCTGCTCGTAAGCGTTGTGGAAAACAGCTAGCTCGTGAAGTACAAATTAGCGCGGATGTCGTTACGGGTGTTCCAGACTCTAGTATTTCTGCGGCTATCGGTTTCTCCGAGCAAAGCGGAATACCATACGAACTTGGTTTGATCAAAAATCGTTACGTTGGTAGAACATTTATTCAACCGTCTCAAGCATTGCGTGAAAAAGGTGTGAAGATGAAGCTTTCGCCTGTTCATCAAGTGGTTCATGGTAAGCGAGTCGTCATGGTTGATGATTCAATCGTCCGTGGTACTACGTCTAAACGTATTGTTGCGATGTTACGAGAAGCGGGTGCTAAAGAGATTCATGTGGTCATTGCATCACCACCTCTAATCGCTCCTTGCTATTACGGAGTAGATATTAGCTCTGATTCTGAATTAATTGCAACGGGTCGTACCGTAGAACAAATGTGTGAAGAAATCGGTGCGGATTCGCTTCATTTCCTATCAATAGAAGGAATGCTTGAATCGAATGGTCGGTCGTCTGAAATGAAAAATTGCGGACAATGCTTAGCTTGTTTCACAGGTGATTATCCAACAGAGATTTATTCGGATACTGCAATGCCGCACGTAAAAGAAATCGTACGATAGGAGGCCTTTCCATGTCGAAGGCGTATGAAAAAGCAGGAGTCAATATTGAAGCGGGCTATGAATCAGTAGAACGCATGAAGTCCCACGTAGCAAGAACTACTCGTAAAGGAGTGGCAGGCGCATTTGGTGGTTTTGGCGGAATGTTTGATCTTTCTGCTCTTGAATATAAAGAACCGGTTCTGATTTCAGGAACAGACGGTGTAGGTACGAAGTTGAAACTAGCGTTCATGGCAGATCGTCATGATACGATTGGTATCGACTGTGTTGCAATGTGTGTAAATGATATCGTGGCTCAAGGAGCAGAACCTTTATATTTCCTTGATTATGTAGCGCTTGGAAAAGCAGTTCCAGAAAAAGTTGAAGCAATCGTTAAAGGTGTAGCGGATGGCTGTGTGCAATCCGGTGCTGCATTGATCGGTGGCGAGACTGCGGAAATGCCAGGTCTATACGAAGAAGATGAATACGACTTAGCTGGTTTTGCGGTAGGTGCTTGTGAAAAGAGTAAGCTTGTTACAGGTGAGAACGTACAAGTAGGCGATGTTCTTGTTGGAATCGCGTCTAGCGGTATTCATTCGAATGGTTATTCACTTGTACGTCATATCGTATTCGAACAGTTGGGTGCGGATATTAATGGTACAATTGAAGGCTATGAAGAGCTAGGAACAGTTGCGGAAGCATTGCTTACACCGACAAAAATCTATGCGAAGCCTGTACTTGAAATGCATCAACAACTAGATGTTCACTCGATGGGACATATTACAGGTGGCGGATTCTTTGAAAACCTACCACGTATGTTCTCTGAAGGATTTGGAGTAGAGGTAGATTTAGGCGCATGGCCGATTTTACCTGTCTTCCACATGCTAAAGGAAAAAGGTGAATTAACAGACCGTGATCTATATAGTGTCTTTAATATGGGTGTAGGTTTCGTCGTTGCACTACCAGAAGCGGAAGCAGAAAAAGCAATTGAAATTGCAAAAGCGCATGGTGAACAGGCATATGTAATTGGGCGCGTTACAAATCAGGAAGGCGTCAAGTTCAACGGTGAACATGACGGTACTTTAGCGTAATGGAACAGAACGTTAGAATTGCTGTTTTTGCGTCAGGAAGTGGTAGTAACTTCGCAGCGTTAGAAGCGGCATGTAAAGCGGGAGAACTACCTGCCGACATCGTATTACTTGTAACGGATAAACCGGATGCCTATGTTAACGAACGAGCGAAGCAAGCTGGAGTTCCAGTAGCATCTTTCCGCCCGCGTGAATTTGCAACAAAGCAAGCGTATGAGCAAGCAGTTCTAGAAACTTTACAAGAAGCAAAAGTAGAGTGGTTAATACTAGCAGGTTATATGCGTTTGATCGGTCCGGATTTACTCAATGCTTACCCAGAACGAATCATCAATATCCACCCATCTCTCTTGCCTTCATTTCCAGGTAAAGATGCGATTGGGCAAGCAGTTGCTAAGGGTGTCAAAGTAACAGGCGTTACGGTCCACCTTGTAGATGAAGGAATGGATACGGGTCCGATTTTGGCACAGCGAGCAGTTGATGTGATTGACAATGATGTAGAGCAAACTGCTACTGCGATTCATGCAGTAGAGCATGATTTATATGTGGAGACGTTAAAAAACGTATTTAAAAATTGATTAGCCTGTTGTGAAAACAGGCTTTTTTTATAAAATGGAGGGATTTTCTTGAAAAAGCGTGCATTGCTAAGTGTATCAGATAAAAGTGGCGTATTGGAGTTTGCGAAAGAACTCGAACAGCTTGGATATGAATTATTATCTACAGGCGGTACGATGAAGCATTTGAAGGACAATGGAGTAGCAGTTACAGCAGTCGATGAAATTACAGGTTTCCCTGAAATTATGGAAGGTCGCGTAAAAACATTGAATCCGATGATCCACGGCGGATTGCTAGCGAAGCAAGATGATCCAGGACATCAAGCGCAAATGAAAGAACACGGCATTCAACCAATCGATGTTGTATGTGTAAACTTATATCCGTTTAAAGAAACGATTTCAAAGCCAGACGTATCTACCGAAGATGCGATTGAAAATATCGATATCGGTGGTCCAGCGATGCTACGTGCTTCTGCAAAGAATCATGCATACGTTACTGTGATTGTTGACGCGTCAGACTACGAAGCAGTTTTGGATGAACTAAAAGCAGATGGTAAAACAACACTGGAAACGCGCCGTCGTCTAGCAGCTAAAGTTTTCCGTCATACAGCAGCTTATGATGCATTAATTTCTAGCTACTTAACAGATCTTGCGGGTGAACAATTCCCTGAACAAGTGACGTATACATACGAATTAAAACAACCGTTGCGTTACGGAGAGAATCCACACCAACAAGCTGCATTTTATAGCCGTCCGATGGGTTCTGATTTCTCAATCGCTTATGCAGAGCAACTTCATGGAAAAGAGCTTTCATACAACAATATCCAAGATGCCAATGCAGCGATTCAAATCGTTAAAGAATTTACTCAGCCCGCTGCAGTTGCAGTTAAGCATATGAACCCTTGTGGTGTTGGTACAGGTAGCACGATTGCAGAAGCTTTCAAGAAAGCTTATGAAGCGGATTCAACGTCTATCTTTGGCGGAATCATCGCGTTAAATAAAGAAGTAGATCAGGAAACTGCAGTACAGTTAGCAGATATTTTCCTTGAAATCGTAATCGCACCTTCATTCACAGAAGAAGCAATTGAGACATTGACGAAGAAGAAAAATATCCGTCTATTAACGATTTCATTTGAACAGAAGAAAAAAGATCAGTGGAACACGGTATCTGTTGAAGGTGGATTGCTCATGCAACAGCCGGATACATACGGATTTGAAGAAGCGGATATTAAAGTAGCAACAGACCGCGAACCAACGGAAGCTGAATGGAATGCGATGAAACTTGGTTGGGCCGTTGTTAAGCATGTGAAATCTAATGCAATCGTCGTTACAGATGAGCATATGACAATTGGTGTAGGTGCGGGTCAAATGAATCGTGTAGGTGCTGCAAATATTGCATTAACACAAGCAGGCGAACGCGCAAAAGGAGCAGCTCTTGCATCGGATGCGTTCTTCCCAATGGATGATACAGTGGAAGCAGCAGCAAAAGCGGGCATTACAGCGATTATCCAACCAGGTGGTTCTGTGAAAGATGCTGACTCCATTAAAAAGGCAAATGACTATGGCATTACAATGGTATTCACTGGCGTACGTCATTTTAAACACTAAAAGGCAGGAGGAAAACGGACAATGAAAGTTCTTGTAATTGGAAGTGGCGGTCGTGA
Organism: Sporosarcina sp. GW1-11; assembly: GCF_033088395.1. Classification (NCBI taxonomy): domain Bacteria; kingdom Bacillati; phylum Bacillota; class Bacilli; order Caryophanales; family Caryophanaceae; genus Sporosarcina; species Sporosarcina sp. GW1-11. The sequence continues at coordinate 10,924 of NZ_JAPMIW010000006.1, forward strand.
ACATGCAATTGCTAAACAGTTCAACGAATCACCTTCTGTAACGGATGTGTATGTTGCACCCGGTAATGATGGAATGAAACAAGATGCTACATGCTTACCAATTGATGCATCGGATTTTGAAGCATTGGCGAAATTTGCGATAGACAATGAGATCTCGTTAACATTTGTAGGACCCGAGCAACCGTTAGCAGAAGGAATTGCTGATTTCTTCTTGGACAAAGGCTTGACTATATTCGGTCCGACGAAAGCAGCAGCTCGTATTGAAGGTAGTAAGTCATTCGCTAAAGAAATTATGGATAAGTATGATATTCCGACAGCTTCTTACGGCACGTTTACGGATGCGGATGAAGCGAAGGCATTCATTCGCGAACAAGGCGCGCCCATTGTTATCAAAGCAGACGGATTAGCGGCTGGTAAAGGCGTAATCGTAGCAATGGAACTTCAAGAAGCGTTAGATGCAGTAGATGATATGATCGGCAATCAAAAGTTTGGTGAATCATCTTCACGTGTTGTAATTGAAGAATTCTTAGACGGCGAAGAATTTTCTTATATGTCATTTGTTCATGATGGACAAATTTATCCAATGGTGATTGCACAAGACCATAAAAGAGCATATGACGGAGATCGTGGTCCAAACACAGGTGGTATGGGAGCTTATTCTCCTGTACCTCAAATTTCAGATGAAGTCGTACAAGAAGCGTATGAACGCGTTGTAGTTCCAACAGTCGAAGCAATGACGGAAGAAGGGATTCCTTTCACAGGTATTCTATACGCGGGCTTGATCTTGACGAAACAAGGCCCAAAAGTCATTGAATTCAATGCGCGTTTTGGAGATCCAGAAACACAAGTCGTTTTACCACGCATGGCTTCAGATTTCGGGAAGTTCATGGAAGCGCTAATGGCTGGAGAAGCCTTTGACTTACAGTGGCATGAAGAAGCGATGCTAGGTGTCGTAGTGGCATCAGAAGGTTATCCAGGCGATATCGTCAACGGTAAAAAATTACCCAATTTAGATGGGCTGACAGCTAATGGGCTAGATGTGTTCCACGCAGGAACAAAAATGGAGAATGACCGTTTTGTTGGTAATGGTGGCCGCGTCCTTCTAGTTGCTGCGAAAGCTGATACTCTAAAAGAAGCACAGCAAAAAGTGTACGAAGGACTAGCAACTGAAGAATGGAACGGTTTCTTCCACCGCAATGACATTGGCTGGAGAACATTTTCTTAAATAAATATACTTTACTACGAAATCCCTCTGTGAATGATTAGCAGAGGGATTTTAGTTTGTAGATAAAGGAATCGAAAAAAGCTAATAAGTACATCGGGATTTACACTACAGAAATTAAGGCAGCGGTGATCCTAACGCTACACTTTCGTTCAGTCCACGGTCACAGACTCACGCTATTCTTCAGGGAAGAGCAGTAACGAAGAACGTCTTTTGCGATCATAAGCGAAGCGTTGAAAGTACATCTTTGCATTTCGCCCCTTCTTAAGCTTCAATCCTATAGAAAGAATACAAGTAATTTGAGACTTCATTGTAGTTATTAAGTGACGTATTGACCGTTCTTTAAGTTCAAATATAAATGCTAAGTAAATAGCTGAATCTTCTACTCACTATCTTCAGGATAAAACACTAGTGAAGCGTAGTGTAAGGCGGCGACTCGGGGAGGATCAGCCCGACAGGTGAGACGACCAGGGGAGCAAAGCGACCGGTTGGCTCACCGCGGGCCCTCCCGAACGCGTCCGCCTGAAACGAAGTGTAACGGTATCCTACGCTTTCCCAATCTCATTATCTACAAACTAAATCCCTCTGTGCATATGCAGGGGGATTTATTATTGTTCAACAAATAAATGAATATTGTGGATAACTCATGTATAACCGTAGATATTCACAGCTAAAATAAAAATCTGTGAATGATTAGTGGGTAAATTGTTAGTAAGTTGTTAGTAATGTGAATAGTTTGTCTATAAAGTAAAATACTATTAACATAGTTGTGGAGAACGCAAAGGTAACTTGCCTATTTTTCTTCAGATTGCTATCTTAATATAAAGCATACACGTATGAAATATTGGAAAAATGTAAAACTACTTTATAGGAATGGTGATTGAATGTGGAATGCACAAGAAATAGAAACACAGCTAGCGATTATTAACGGACAAAAAGCACCTGATATAGTAATTGAAAATGCTACCTATTTACAATCTATATTCAAGAAATGGATGCAAGGTAATATATGGATTCACGGTGATCGAATCGTTTACGTGGGGGAACGGCTACCTGCACAGCTTGAAGGTACGGAACGAATTGATGCTTCAGGAAAGAAAATCGTACCGGGCTATATTGAGCCACATGTCCACCCGTTTCAGCTTTATAATGTGGAGACATTTGCGGATTATGCTGCGCGTCGTGGAACGACTACATTCATATCTGATAACTTATTACTATTCATGACGCTTGATAAAAAAATAGCCTTTTCGCTCATTGATCAATTGAATAAGCTACCTTTTTCATTCTATTGGTGGGCACGTGTAGATTCACAGACAGTCTTACAAAATGAACGAGAGTTATTCAATCCTTCCAAGATTGCAGAATGGATAAAACGTCCAGATGTCTTGATGACAGGAGAGTTATCGGGGTGGCCAAGACTATTGAAAGGTGATCAAAATATGATGCGTTCAATAGAGGAATCTAAACGCCGGGGGAAGAAAGTTGAAGGCCATTTTCCGGGAGCATCTGAACGAACACTAGCAAGGATGAAATTGCTTGGGGCAGACGGTGATCATGAAGCGATGACCGTAGAGGAAGTAGGAAACCGTTTACAACAAGGCTATGGGGTGACGTTACGCTATTCTTCGATACGTCCAGATTTACCTAATCTATTGGCTGGGATAGTGGACAAAGAGTGGGAAGTGTTTGATCATCTAATGATGACAACTGATGGCTCTAGCCCGGCGTTTTATAAAGCAGGTGTAATGGATCAGTGTATTCAGATTGCACTCGATGCCGGAGTGAAACCAATCGATGCGTATCAAATGGCTTCTTATAATGTAGCAAGGTACTATGATATCACTGACTTGCATAGTGTAATCGCGACTGGTCGTTTTGCGACATTGAATTTTTTAGAAGATGAACGAAATCCAGTGCCGACTGACGTCTTGTCTAAAGGTCGGTGGATATTGCGAGGGGGGCAAGTGACAAAGTCATTTAACGTAGTAGACTGGACGAAGTTACCGAAATTTGAACCGCCGTTTGAGCTGGATGATAAAGACTTTACCTTCCCATCGACTACAGGGATTCAAATGCTCAACGATGTCATTACGAAGCCCTATGAAACAGAGTTAGACTTAAGCAAATCAGTAATTACTTCTAGTGATGAGTGTTTCTTAGTCTTGCTTGATCGTCATGGAAAGTGGAGAGTCAATACAGTATTGAAAGGTTTTGCTGATAATTTACAAGGATTTGCATCTTCCTATTCAAACACAGGCGATGTATTATTAATTGGACAGGATTGGAAAGAAATGAAGAGAGCTTTCGATGAAATGAAACGGATAGGTGGCGGTATGGTAATTGCTGAAAACGGACGAATTATTGAAACGGTACCTTTAGTGATTGGTGGCGGGTTATCCGATCAGCCGATGGAAGTACTAATGGAGCAAGAATTAGTGATCAAGGCAGCTTTGAAAGAACGTGGTTATCATCACGGAGATGCTGTATTTACACTACTGTTTCTACAATCCGTTCATCTGCCACATGTCCGCATTACGCCCATTGGTTTAGTGCAAGTCATGAAAAACGAATGTTTACTTCCGAACACAGAAAGGTAGGGACTGTATTGAAATGGAATAGCCGAAAGCTGCTTTTAACCGCATGTATAGGACTTTTATGTATAAGTGGCTGTTCACGTTCTAAAGAACAGCTGGAAGAGACAAAGACACCTTCACAAAATGTTTTAGCGCCATTTACGGGTGAGCAGATTACTGAAGGTTTACAAAATCGCCCAATCGTCGCTACGATTAATAATCATCCGTTAGCACGGCCGCAGTCTGGAATTGCTGAAGCTGATCAAGTCTATGAGTTTTTAGCAGAAGGTAATGTCACACGGTTCGCAGCTATATTCCAAAGTGAGATTCCTAATCAAATGGGTCCAATACGTAGCGCTCGTGAGTATTTTGTTGATTTCGCAGATGGAATGGATGCATTTTTTATTGCGCATGGTTATAGCCCGGATGCCAAGAAATTATTAGACGGTGGGGTAGTGGATCATGTCAATGGCATGCAGTATGATGGAAGTTTGTTTGAACGTTCATCTGACCGTAAAGCACCGCATAACTCATATATTTCTAAAGAGCATATAGAAGAAGCGTTCGAAAAGACGAATGCTTCCGAAAAGATCTCGAAGACGCCGACCTTTTCTTTCCTAAAACCCGAAGAAAGTGATAAAATAGGGGATATAGCTTCATCGATTACGGTATCGTACAGTTCAGACCCGAGGTTTATTAGTACGTATCGTTATGATGAGGAGAAGAATCGATATTATCGTTCCGTCAATGGTATTGATACGGTTGATAAGTTGAATGAACGACGAGTGGAGTTATCGAATGTAGTAGTGATGGAAATGGATCATCAAACAGTCGATCAACAGGGAAGGCTAGCAATCAATCTTCAGTCCGGTGGTAATGCAATGTTATTTCATGAAGGGATTACTAGAGAAATCGAATGGGAAAACAGGGATGGATTTTTAATTCCAATAGAACAAGGAGTGCCTGTAAAGTTAACAGTCGGGCGAACTTGGATTCATATTGTCCCCTCCCTTTCAAGCCCGTCTGCTGCCGTCACTTATACTCCGTAAGATCGAGAAAGAGAGGGCGAGAATATGCAAATAGATAAAATTCGCGGTGAGCAAATAGATCAGTTATTTAAAGCCATTCTAGAGTTAAAGGATTTGGAAGAGTGCTATCAGTTCTTTGATGATGTATGCACAATGAGCGAGGTCCAATCACTAGCACAGCGACTAGACGTCGCTCATAAACTACGTCTGAAAAAAACATATGACAGTATTCAACAAGAGACCGGTGCGAGCACTGCTACCATCTCTCGTATCCGTCGTTGTGTCGATTACGGCTCTGGCGGCTACAACCTTATGCTGAACCGGCTTTATCCAGAACTTGAAAGTCAACAACCAAAGAAATAAATAACCCCAACCGGCCGGGTAACCATCCCAACCGGTTTTTGTGTTGTTATACGGTGTTGTGATGATAAACTATAATAAAAGAGGGTGCACATAATAATGGACTATAAAACATGGCGACATGCTTTTAAAATCGATCCTGCCAAAGAATTATCCGATGAACATCTTGAGCGCATCGCGGAATCAGGAACAGACGGTGTGATTATCGGTGGATCTGATGGAGTGACGATAGAAAATGTACTCGATCTACTTGCGCGTTTTCGCAGATATTCTGTACCGCTTGCATTAGAAGTATCTACAGTAGAATCAGTCACGCCCGGTTTTGACTATTACTTCATTCCGACGGTGTTAAATACATCTGATTCAAAATGGCTAAATGGGCTTCATCATGAAGCGCTCCGTGAATATGGTCATATGATGAACTTCGATGAAATTATTACTGAAGGATACTGCATACTGAACCCAGACTGTAAAGCGGCTAAACTGACAGGTGTAGATCGAGTTCCAGATGAAGACGATGTACAAGCATATGCACGCATGGCTGAACATCTATTTTCACTACCTATTTTTTATATGGAATATAGCGGACAATATGGCGATCCAAAAATCGTTCAGGCAGCTAAAGAATTGTTACAGAAGACGCGTCTATTTTATGGCGGTGGAATCCGTACGAATGAGCAGGCGATGGAAATGGCTGCGATTGCGGATACTGTTGTTGTTGGAAATATCGTATATGAAGACTTAAAAGCTGCACTTGCCACGGTACATGCTGTGAAATCAGTTCCTTTATCTGTGTAATTAGTATATAATTAGAACAAACGTTCTCAAAAGGCGGTACGGATATGAATAAACTATCAGAGGATTTATTGAAAGGTATGAACCCAGAGCAAGCGCGAGCGGTTAAGACAACAGAAGGACCACTACTCATCATGGCGGGAGCAGGATCTGGGAAGACCAGGGTATTGACTCATCGAATCGCTTATTTAGTTGTAGAAAAACAAGTATATCCATCAAATATATTAGCAATTACGTTTACTAATAAAGCTGCGCGTGAGATGCGCGATCGAATTGAAGGTCTACTAGGTGCAGGATCTGGAGAAAGAATGTGGGTGTCTACATTCCACTCGATGTGTGTTCGCATATTGCGTAGAGATGTAGATCGTATCGGCTTAGCTAAAAACTTCACTATTTTAGACAGTGCGGATCAGTTAACTGCCGTCAAACGCGTCTTGAAAGAATTGAATTTGGATCCAAAACAATATGATCCACGCGCTATGCTAGGTGCAATCAGCAATGCGAAAAACGAATGTATCGATGCAAGTGAGTTCCGTAAAAATTGTAACCCGCAAAACCCGTATGAGCGAACAGTGGCGGATATTTACGAACGCTATACGAAAAAACTACGTCAAAATCAATCAATGGATTTCGATGATTTAATTATGATGACACTTGTCTTATTTGAAAGAGTGCCGGATGTATTAGAGTACTATCAAAATAAGTTTCAATATATTCATGTTGATGAATACCAAGATACGAACAACGCGCAGTATCGTTTGGTCAAGATGCTTGCGTCGAAATTCCGAAATCTTTGTGTAGTAGGGGATTCCGATCAGTCGATTTACAGATGGCGTGGAGCTGATATTGGCAATATATTGTCTTTTGAAAAAGACTATAAAGAAGCCAACGTTATATTATTGGAGCAAAACTACCGTTCGACTAAGCGTATTTTACAAGCGGCGAACGAAGTGATCGACAATAATAAAAGTAGATACGATAAAAAGTTACGCACAGACAATCCGGAAGGCGAATTGATCACCATCTATAAAGCAAAAGATGAAAAAGATGAATCGCAATTTGTTGTGCAACAAATTATTGAATTAAAACTATCGCAAGGTTTAACTCTAGATCAATTCGCAATACTTTATCGTACGAATGCGCAATCCCGTTTGATCGAGGAATACTTATTGAAATCCAATCTCGACTATACAATTGTTGGCGGTACGAAGTTCTATGATCGAAAAGAGATTAAAGACTTACTTGCCTACTTGCGTCTCATTGCAAATAACGATGATGATTTGGCGTTTGCAAGAATCATTAATGAACCAAAACGAAGCATTGGTGCGACTTCATTCGAGCGTATGGCGGCATTTTCTTTGGAAAATGATCGTTCGATTTTCGACTCACTGCAAGAAGTGGACTTTATGGGCTTGCCTGCAAGAGCGGCAAATGAAGCGTTTAAATTCCGTGAGATGATTGACGGATTCACGAAAATGCAGGAATTCTTGTCTGTCACGGAACTTGTAAAAGAAGTTATTGAGAAGTCTGGATACCGCAGTATGCTTGAAAAAGAGAAGTCTATTGAAGCGGAAAGTCGTCTGGAAAATATCGAAGAGTTTCTATCCGTTACAGAGGCTTTCGAAAAACGTGCAAAAGAAGAAGAAAGTGAAAGTTCACTAGTTGCATTTCTTACCGATCTTGCATTAGTTGCCGATATTGATACATTGGATAACGAAGAGAACTCTTCTGCAGAAAAAATCGTCCTAATGACGATGCATGCTGCGAAAGGATTGGAATTCCCAGTCGTCTTCGTGATCGGTATGGAAGAAAATATCTTCCCGCATATTCGTGCACTTGCTGATCCTGAAGAAATGGAAGAGGAGCGGAGGCTTGCATACGTAGCGATTACACGTGCAGAACAGCGACTCTACTTGACGTGTGCAGGATATCGGATGTTATTCGGAAAGTCGAACTTTAATCAACCTTCTCGCTTCCTCAATGAAATATCAGAGGAATTAACGGACAAGCTAGCGAAAGACAATGCAATGAGTGTGCCATTTGATCGTGCACCTGCCAAACCGAGAGTACGCCCAGCAGTGAAACGCCCTACTTATCATGAGAGTGGCGGAGAGAAACTGCAATGGAGTCCCGGGGATAAAGCAACCCATAAAAAATGGGGTGTCGGTACAGTAGTCAGCGTCAAAGGTACTGCAGATGACTTAGAGCTTGATATCGCATTCCCGAATCCTGTGGGAATCAAGCGTCTACTAGCGAAATTTGCGCCAATAGAAAAACAATAAAGCATTTCCCTAAGGAGTGTGGAAAACGGATGGATGACGTCCTAGAACTAGAAAAACGAGTGGCAGAGTTGAATAAAATCCTACATCAATACGGACATGCCTATTATGATCTGGATTCACCGATTGTTCCGGATTCGGAATATGATGAAAAAATGCAGGAGTTGCTCGCGATTGAAGCAGAGCATCCGGATTTAATTGTCCCCGATTCACCGACGCAACGAGTGGGTGGCAAAGCGCTCGAAGTATTTAGCAAAGTCGTTCATAGGCATCCGATGCTCAGCTTAGCGAATGCGTTTAATGAAGAAGACTTACGGGACTTTGATCGACGTGTGAAAGATGCGGCAAGTGATGCAGTATATGTCTGTGAATTGAAAATCGATGGTCTTGCGGTTTCATTGCAATATGAAGATGGGCGTTTTGTGCAAGGTGCTACTCGTGGAGACGGTGCGGTAGGTGAAGATATTACCGCGAATTTAAAAACTATACGCTCCATACCTATGAAGTTAAAAGAGCCATTGACGATTGAAGTACGTGGAGAAGCTTATATGCCGAAGCAATCATTCGCCCAGCTGAATGCAGCTCGAGATGAAGCGGGAGAAGTACCATTCGCTAATCCAAGAAACGCTGCAGCAGGCTCGCTACGCCAGCTAGATTCACAAATTGCCGCTAGTCGTAACTTAGCGATATTCATTTACGCGGTAGGTGGCGATGTGGAGGAGTACGATTTGGATAGTCACTCCGAAGCACTCGACAAGATGGCTGGCATAGGATTGACGACAAATACAGAACGCAAACGTTGTACAACGATTGAAGAAGTATTAAAATACGTAGCATATTGGACAGAAAATCGCCAATCACTCGATTATGAAATCGATGGTATCGTCATCAAAGTGGATAATTTTGAAGCACAAGAACAGCTAGGCTATACGGCAAAAAGTCCTCGTTGGGCGATTGCTTACAAGTTTCCTGCAGAAGAAGTGCGGACAAAATTACTTGATATTGAATTGAGTGTAGGACGTACAGGTGTCGTTACTCCAACGGCAATTCTTGAGCCAGTACTTGTTGCAGGCACGACGGTTGGACGAGCTTCGTTGCATAATGAAGATTTGATCAAAGAGAAAGATGTCCGGATAGGCGACACAGTCGTGTTGCGAAAAGCAGGCGATATTATTCCGGAAATCGTCATGGCAATTACAGATGAGCGGACGGGTGATGAACAACCATTCCATATGCCATCCACTTGTCCAGTATGCAGTTCAGAGCTTTTGCGAATTGAAGGAGAAGTAGCACTGCGCTGCGTGAATCCGAAGTGTCCGGCGCAAATGAAGGAAGCACTTATTCATTTCGTCTCTAGAAAAGCGATGAATATTGAAGGTGTTGGCGAAAAGCTAGTAGAACAATTATATACAGCCAATCTTGTACAAGATGTATCGGATCTTTATACGCTAAAGAAAGAATCGCTATGTAGCCTTGAACGAATTGGAGAAAAGTCAGCGACAAATATTTTGACAGCCATTGAACAATCGAAAGAAAATTCATTGGAGAAATTATTATTTGGTTTAGGAATCCGTCATGTAGGAGAGAAAGTAGCTAGCATTTTGGCAGAACAATTCCGTACGCTTGATGCACTAGAAGTAGCGACGAAAGAACAGTTAGTCACCATTTTTGAAATTGGAGATATTGTAGCAGACGCGGTTACAACGTACTTCAGTACTGAGGAAGTACAAGATGTGATGAATAAGTTACGTTCATATGGTGTGAATACGGTGTATAAAGGTTTCACACGTGAAGAGTTACCGACGACGGGACCATTTGCAGGGAAAACGGTTGTACTAACCGGTAAATTGACTGGGTTGACACGTGGCGATGCGAAGGAACAAATAGAGGCGCGTGGCGGAACAGTTAGCGGTAGCGTCAGCAAGAAAACAGACCTAGTCATTGCAGGAGCAGATGCAGGTTCTAAACTGACGAAGGCTCAGGAATTAGAGATTGAAATTTGGGATGAACAAGCGATGCTTGATGCCCTTGGAGTGGATACGAGTGAAAAGAATGAATAAATGGCTTGGGCTCAGCATCCTATCAGCTATACTGCTGACAGGATGTGTGCCTTCACCTTCCGATGATCAGGAAAAAGCACTACAGGAAACAGAAGAAAGCGAACAAGAAACGGTGATCATTCCTGACGAACAAATTAAGAAAGAATATTACCGGACGCCTGTGCCTTTTAAAAAGAGTGCAAGTAGAGGGCTTGTCGTCAGTAATTTGAATACGAAGTACGATATGCAAGAAACAGAAGAAGGCTTGCTACGCATTTCATCGCTATATTTTGATACGCAAAATTACTACTTCCAAGAAGGTCAGTATATCGATCGCGAGACAGCGAAAGAATGGATTTCTAGAAAGTCGAATTACGAGGCTGGACTCAACCCTGCGATTACAGATGATATGACACCTGCACAGATTGCAGAGCAAGCACCGATTTATTTAGCACATATTGTAGAGCAAAATTATTTACAGTTGACGGATGATAAAAAGGTGAAGTTGGCGGGTATGACGATCGGACTTGCTATGAACTCTATTTATTATCCACGTGAAGGCAAAGAGCGTTCTATTGATGATAAGACTATCGAGGAAAAAGGTAAGCAGATGGCAGATATTATTTTGACGCGCCTACGTAGTAAACCAGAGCTTGCAGATATTCCAATTGCTGTCGGCCTTTTCAAACAAAATAGTCGAAACGATATTGTCCCAGGTACGTACTTTGCTACAGCTTTTGCAGCGAAAGGCAAAAGTGAGTTCATTGGTTGGAAAGAAGTAGATGAGACGTATGTCTTGCTTCCAGCGTCTTCTTCAACAGGAAACTACCGAGATTTAAATACGACATTTAAAAACTTTAAGCAAGATATTGATGACTACTTCCCAAGTTTTGTGAATGTAGTCGGTACTGCATTTTATAAAGATCAGAAATTGCAGTCACTTCATGTCGAAATCCCTATTCAATTCTTTGGGAAAAGTGAATTGATTAGCTTCTCGCAATATTTAACTTCGTTAGTGAAAACACATTTTAAAGACATCCCAATAGAAGTTAGTGTCACATCTGTTAATGGCCCAGAACTGTTGATTGTAGATGATGGAGATAGGAAAGAGCCATTTGTCCACGTCTATGGGTATTAACATGACAGTTCTTGGCATTCTGAACTTTCCAATGCCCTAATTAGATGGTATGATTAATCGTACGATTGCAAAATGAGGAGGAACTATGTATGACAACATTTTCAACAGATGACGTCAAATATTTTGCGGATTTTGTCCGTATTGGCGTTTCCGAAGAAGACAAAGAAATTTTCTCTGCAAAAATTGCAGATTTGATTGAAAGTGTCAGTAATTTAAAAGATGTAGACGTGACAGGTGTAGAACCTATGACGCATCCTATTGCTATGATCAACGTATTGCGTGAAGATCAGCCGAAAGATATCTTGGATCGCGAAATCATGCTAGCTAGTGCAGAAGACCAGGAAGACGGTTCGATTAAAGTACCGGATATTTTATAAGAATCCGCTGCGCTAAAAAAACACTCATAGCACAATGACAGTAGGAGGAATAGTGATGACGTTAACTAGTAAAACAGCCGTAGAACTTCAAGCCCTTTTACAAAATGGTGAAGCAACGGTAAAGGAAATAACAGAAGAAACGTTACAAGTAATTGAACAAACAGATAAGAAAATCAATGCATTCATACATGTGGCGACAGATGAAGCGAATGCACGTGCAGAACAGCTGGATCAAGCTGCAGCTGATACACGTGGTCGTCTATTCGGTGTGCCAATCGGCATTAAAGATAATATCGTAACACTAAATATGACAACGACATGTGCTAGTAAAATGCTAGAGAATTTTGTACCAGTATATAATGCAACAGTTATGAATAAATTAGAAGCTGCTGGGGCAGTAAACGTAGGTAAATTGAACATGGATGAGTTTGCAATGGGTTCCACTACGGAAACTTCTTATTTTGGTAACACGCTAAATCCATGGAACACAGACTACGTACCAGGAGGCTCTTCAGGCGGTTCTGCAGCAGCAGTCGCAGCAGGAGAAGTACCACTTTCACTTGGTTCGGATACGGGTGGATCAGTTCGTCAACCCGCTGCTTTTTGTGGAATCGTTGGCATGAAGCCTACATACGGTCGTGTATCACGCTTTGGTTTGACGGCATTTGCTTCATCACTAGACCAAATCGGTACATTATCACGTACAGTGGAAGATAACGCACTATTATTGAGCGTAATTGCGGGCGAAGATGACAATGATAGCTCATCATCTGCAAAGCCAGTACCTGATTATACACAAGCATTAACGGGCGATATTAAAGGTCTTAAAGTGGCTGTACCGACAGCATATTTAGGTGAAGGAGTGGACGAGGAAGTAGCTACAGCGGTAAAAGAAGCGCTACGCGTCTTAGAATCACTTGGAGCAGTATGTGAAGAAGTGGAATTACCACATATTCAATACGCACCTACGACATATTACGTAATCTCTTCATCGGAAGCACAATCCAATCTTTCTCGCTTTGATGGTTTACGTTATGGTTACCATACAGAGAACGCGGAAAACTTGGAGCAAGCGTATTTCCGCACGCGTCAAGAAGGCTTTGGAGAAGAAGTGAAGAAGCGTATTATATTTGGTACGTATGCAATGAGTGCCGATCATCATGAAGATCTATACGTACGTGCACAAAAAGTACGTACATTGATCGCTCAGGATTTCAACGAAGTCTTTGAAAAGTATGATGTCGTTATTGGGCCAACTGCTGCAACAACAGCGTTTAAATTAGGTGAAACAGGTGGTGACCAGCTCGTTCATTATGCAAATGATGTATTAGCTGTACCGGCAAACCTAACAGGACGTCCAGCACTTTCTGTACCATGTGGCTTTGTTAATGAATTACCGGTTGGAATGCAAATCATGGGTAAGCACTTCGATGAAGAAACACTTTATAAAGTAGCACACGCTTATGAGCAAGCAACTGATTTCCACAAACGCACTCCATCGATTCAGGAGGGGAACTAATCATGAACTTCGAAACTATTGTAGGACTCGAGATCCACGTAGAACTTAAAACAGATACAAAAATCATGTCTCCAGCACCTGCTCACTTTGGTGCAGAGCCAAATAAAAATATCCACGTAACAGACATAGCTTACCCAGGTGTCTTACCTACGTTAAATAAAAAAGCAGTAGAGTTCGGAATGAAAGCGTCTATGGCACTAAACTGTGACATTGCACCAATCATGAACTTTGACCGCAAACATTACTTCTATCCGGATAATCCGAAAGCGTACCAAATCTCTCAGGATAAGCGTCCTGTAGGATCAAACGGTTGGATCGAGATTGAAGTAAACGGCAAGAAAAAGAAAATTCGCATTGAACGCGTTCATTTAGAAGAAGATGCGGGTAAGTTAACGCACTCGGATAATGGTTATTCATTGGTTGACTTAAACCGCCAAGGTACACCACTAATTGAGATTGTTACAGAAGCAGATGTGCGTTCACCTGAAGAAGCATATGCATTCTTAGAAAAATTGAAAGCAATTATCCAATATACAGGAGTATCTGATGTTCGTATGGAGGAAGGTTCACTTCGTTGTGATGCAAACATTTCATTGCGTCCATTCGGCCAAGAGAAGTTCGGTACGAAAACAGAATTGAAAAACCTTAACTCATTCAACTTTATCCGCCGTGGTATAGAGAATGAAGTTGCACGCCAAGAAAAAATATTGCTTTCTGGCGGTACCATTCAACAAGAAACACGTCGTTATGACGAAGCAACAGGCGAAACAGTGTTGATGCGTATTAAAGGCAGTGCAAATGATTACCGTTTCATCAATGATCCAGATTTGCCTGAAGTCCATATCGACCAAGAATGGATTGACCGTGTGCGTGCGGAAATTCCAGAATTACCGGATGCGCGTAAAGCGCGTTATGTATCTGAAATGGATCTTCCAGAGTATGATGCACATGTATTAACATTGACGAAGGAAATGTCTGATTTCTTTGATGCGACTGTCAAAGCTGGAGCTGAACCGAAATTGGCTTCGAACTGGTTGATGGGTGACGTATCTGCTTATCTGAATGCAGAGTCAAAAGAATTACATGATACTCCACTAACACCTGAAAGCTTAGCTCAGTTGGTGAAGTTGATTACAGATGGTACGATTTCTTCTAAGATTGCGAAGAAAGTATTCGTGGATCTTGTGAAAAAGGGTGGCAATCCGGCAGATATCGTTAAAGAAAAAGGACTTGTTCAAATTTCTGATGAAGGTACATTACGTACAATCATTACAGAAATCTTGGATGGCAATGAACAGTCCATCGAAGACTTTAAAAACGGTAAAGATCGCGCGGTTGGTTTCTTAGTTGGACAAGTTATGAAAGCAACAAAAGGACAAGCGAATCCACCATTAGTTAATAAATTACTAATGGAAGAAATTAAAAAGCGATAATAAATAGTTCAATCGAGAAACGTTTCAGGGGAGACAGGACAGTCCAATCCTGGGCGTTTTTTCGATTGAATTCCATAATGGGAGGGGATTGTTATGAAAACAGAACAGCAATATTTCGAAGAAGGCGTTCCGCTTCAGTCATATATGGATAATATGCAAGTACAAAAAGACAATAGCTTTTTGGTATATAATGGCTTTGAAGTGCCGCAGGATGATGAATTTATTGAAATACTGAAAGAAAAGCAACCCCATGTATTAGCTATCACGGAAGATTGGTGCGGTGACGCGATGCTCAACAACCCAATTTTGCGACGAATAGCTGAGGCAGCAGAGATTGAAGTTCGTACAGTTCCACGGGATGAGGATACGGACTTGATCGATTGGCGGACGCTCAATTCCGATGTATTTATTGCTTGATCAAACTGGGGAAGTAGTAGCGAAATGGGGACCGCGTGCACCGATTTTGCAAGAGTACGTAATGGCAGGACGTGCAGAGTTACCTGCTAAAGATGCTCCAGATTTTGAAGAGAAGCAAAAAGCATTTTATTCGAAGCTTATGACAGAATATACAGCGAAGCCAGCGAACTGGTTAGCAGTGTATGAGGATATCCGATCTACATGGTTACCTGTTTTACAGAAAACGAATTGATTTTTTGAAGTTCCCATACTATACAGGTTACGGTTTGAATAGTTGATTCAGACGCGAAAGGAACGAGGGAAAAGTGTATGAAACGTGCACGTATCATTTATAATCCAACGGCTGGTAGAGAAATTTTTCGTAAGCATTTAGCAGAAGTTCTCGAAAAACTAGAGAACGCTGGTTATGAAACATCTGCTCACGCAACGACTTGTGAAGGAGATGCAACAGCCGCCGCGAAAGCAGCAGTTGAAAGAGGTTTTGACGTAGTGATTGCGGCCGGCGGAGACGGTACGCTTAACGAAGTTGTGGAAGGTGTAGGGCATTTTGAAAAACGTCCTAAAGTCGGTCTAATTCCTATAGGGACGACGAATGATTTCGCCAGAGCGCTACGTATTTCAAGGGATATTCACGAAGCAGTTGATATCATTTGTAAAGGAGAAACGACTCCAGTTGATGTCGGGATGATGAATGATCGATACTTTATTAATATTGCAGGTGGCGGCCGGATGACGGAATTGACTTATGAAGTACCTAGTCGTTTAAAAACAGTCATTGGTCAGCTCGCGTATTATTTAAAAGGTATTGAAATGCTGCCATCCATTCATTCCAGTCATTTACGAATTGAGTATGATGGAAAAGTGTTCGATGAGGAAGCGATGATGTTTCTTATTGGACTGACCAATTCGGTTGGCGGATTTGAAAAGCTAGCACCTGATTCCAGCATCAATGATGGATATTTCACGTTGCTTATTTTAAAGAAATGTAATATTGCTGAATTCATTCGCGTGGTGACACTAGCTTCAAGAGGAGAACATTTAGATGATCCACTTATCGTTTCTGCTAAAGCGCAAAAAATTGTTGTTACGTCAAAAGATGAAGTATTGCTAAATTTGGATGGGGAGTATGGCGGTGTATTGCCTGCAACTTTCCAAAACTTATACCGTCATATCGAGATGTTTGTTCCATTACAGAAAATACGTTCACAAGACCAAGTGCAAGAACTTCAATAAAAGACAAAACAAAAGACTATTCCAATCGATGTCTAACGTTCGATGGAATAGTCTTTATTGCGTGTAATGAAATTGTAGTGGACTATGCGACGCGCATAGCAACAGGTCGATATCAGATGTATTCAATTGCCTCTCCTTGTTTAGCAGCTAATTTTGGAACTGCATGCAATGGCATCCAACGGTAGCTGAATAATTGACCTGCGTCTTTCCCTTCGCCTTCAACGATATACTCCCATTCGCTTTTCTCTTCTCCTACATAGGAAAAATGGAAAATCGTTCGTTGGTAAACGACGTTTTTATCTTCAGGGAAGAATTTTGATGACTTGACTTTACCTTCTAATATAAGTTCATCTCGAAGGATACCAGATTCCTCTTCGATTTCTCGGTATAAAGCATCCAATAAAAGTTCATTTCTCTCAATGGTACCACCGGGAACTTGCAGACCTGCTTCAGGCTGATCTTTTTGCTCATAGACGAGCAGTTTTCGGTGTCTACCTTCACCTTTTGTAATATACGCTAATACTTTTCGTTTAACTCGTTTCAATATATTTCACCTCACTATATTTAATCAATTATACTTTAAATTCCATCCACTTACAAGTGAAAAGGTATAATCATTTATTATACAACATCTAGTTGAACTGTAAATGAAAAAATTCGTCTAAATTTCAACAAATAGGTTATATTAAGATCTTTAAAGGGAAATGGTAAAGAAGGACTGTCTAAGGAAGGGATGCACTATGTATAAGAAGCAGGAAAGAAGACTAATGTGGTTAGCATTTGGTGTAGCGGGAATCATGTTAGTGTCGATAATAGGAAGAATTTTTTCGTGAAATTAGGAGGTGGTTTAGTTGGATTCAGTTTTTTATTCAAGAGTATTAACCGAGCTGACGTTATCATTTCATATTATTTACGCGACGATTGGTGTTGGAGTACCACTTCTGATTATGCTGGCACAGTGGGTCGGTATTAAGAAAAATGATGAACACTATATTTTACTAGCTCGGCGTTGGGCAAGAGGGTTCGTTATTACAGTAGCAGTCGGTGTAGTGACAGGTACAGCAATCGGACTGCAATTGTCATTGTTGTGGCCGAATTTTATGGAACTCGCAGGAAATGTTATTGCATTACCGCTGTTCATGGAAACATTCGCGTTCTTTTTTGAAGCTATCTTTCTAGGTATTTATTTATACACATGGGACCGCTTTGAAAATCAGAAAAAGCATTTCCTCCTACTTATTCCAGTTGCGATTGGAGCTTCATTTTCAGCAGTCTTCATTACGATTGTTAATGCATTCATGAATGCACCCCAAGGCTTCAATTTGGTGAATAATGAACTAATAAACGTTAATCCGTTGATGGCTATGTTTAATCCAGCAATGCCGACAAAAGTAGCCCATGTCTTGGGAACTGCTTATATGACAACCGCCTTCTTATTGGCTGCGATTGCTGCGTTTCGCTTATTGCGTGGATCAAATCATATTTATCATAAAAAGGCATTGTTCCTCACGCTAAAAGTCGGTTTCATCTTCAGTGTGAGTGCAGTATTGATCGGTGATTTGTCAGGTAAATATTTAGCGGAATATCAACCCGAAAAACTAGCAGCAGCCGAATGGCATTTTGAGACGGAGGAAAACGCACCATTGATATTGTATGGAATACTTGAAGATGGGGAAGTAAAATATGCCATAAAAATCCCGTACGCATTATCCATTTTGGCTCATGGCTCGCCAACAGCTGAAGTCATTGGTTTGGATCAATTCCCTGAAGAAGATACGCCGCCACTTTATATTCACTATTTATTCGATATTATGGTGACAATTGGTATGATGTTACTCGGATTGTCAGCAATCTTTTGGTTTGGTATGTGGCGAAAGTGGAAGTTTGTTGAGTCGCGATGGTTCCGCTGGCTCATTGTTATTTCAGGACCGCTCGTGTTTGTCTCGCTAGAAGCAGGTTGGTGGCTAGCAGAAGTAGGTAGACAACCGTGGATTTTACGTAATATTATGCGTACGTCTGAAGGTGCGACAACGAGTGGGCATGTAGATACGATGTTAGTACTCTTTGCGTTACTCTACTTAGTTCTAGGTGTAGGAAGTGTTGTAGTGTTACGTCGAATGTTTATTCAAAATCCGGTAGAACGAGAGATTGCTGACCGCGCGCAAGAAAAGGGCGGTGATATTCGATGAACATTGAAATTCTTGGTATTACCGTTTTGTGGGTATTTTTATTCGGCTATATTATGATTGGGGCAATTGACTTTGGCGCTGGCTTTTTCAATGCCTACAGTTTGTTGACAGGG
Source organism: Sporosarcina sp. GW1-11 (assembly GCF_033088395.1). Classification (NCBI taxonomy): domain Bacteria; kingdom Bacillati; phylum Bacillota; class Bacilli; order Caryophanales; family Caryophanaceae; genus Sporosarcina; species Sporosarcina sp. GW1-11. The sequence continues at coordinate 29,642 of NZ_JAPMIW010000006.1, forward strand.
AAAAAACGGATTTTAACGAATGTCATCCAGCGCTACTTATCCCCTGTGTGGGAAGTGACCAATGTATTTCTCGTATTTTTCTTCGTTGGGATGATTGGTTTCTTCCCGAAAACCGCATTCTATTATGGAACAATATTGCTTGTACCCGTGAGTTTCGGAATTATATTGCTAGCAGTCCGAGGTTCATACTATGCATTTGAAACATATGGTGCGCGTGGACATAAAGGATATTCATTAGTTTATGGTGTAGCAGGTTTATTATTACCTGCCTCTCTATCGATTGTACTAACAATTTCTGAAGGTGGATTTGTGGAGTTAGTGGATGGTCAACCTATTCTCGATTATTGGAAGCTATTCACCAGTCCTCTTACTTGGTCAATCGTTGTGCTAAGTATAGCGGCTACGCTTTATATTTCATCTGTATTTTTAACATGGTATGCCAATAAAGCGGGAGATTTAGAAGCGACCCAATTGTTGAGAAAATATGCGCTCATTTGGGCATTACCAACTATCATCACAGCAGGGGGCATCATAGTTGAATTGCGCAGGCATAATCCTCTTCACTATGAAAACATCCAACGTTTCTGGCCACTATTCTTACTGTCGTTCTTACTGTTCATAGGTACGGTATTTCTACTCTGGAAACGTCGTCAATATGGACTGGCTTTCGGATTACTAGCTGGCCAATTCGTTTTTGCTTTCTTCGGCTACGGTGCATCGCATTATCCTTATTTGTTGTATCCGTACTTAACGATTTATGACAGCTTTACGAATCCAGCGATGGCGATTGCATTAGTTGTGGCCTTTGTATTTGGTTTGCTGTTGCTCATCCCCTCTATATACTTGCTACTACGAATGTTCTTGTTCAATAAAGACTACGTCAAAGGGAAAGAGGATCACCATGCGTGAGGAGGATTTGATATGAATGAATTTTTGATTTTTTATGCACCTTTTCTCGTGATTATCGCGGGGATTGTTCTTTCATTTTTTGTTGTATTAAAAGATGATGCGGTGACGAAAAATGAAGTGAAGGAAAGTGAAAAAACAGACGTTTGATGCGTCTGTTTTTTTCTTTGCGTTGCATGGTACACTAGGAGTATCTGAAAGATGGAGGAATATATATATGAGCTTTGCTGTAAATAAAAACGAACAATTACAAGTCCGTATAGAAGATTTAACACATGACGGTGCGGGGGTCGCGAAAGTTGACGGCTACCCACTATTCATTCCTGGGACATTACCTGGCGAGACAGTCACTGTACATGTGCTCAAGACATTAAAGAACTACGGCTTTGCTAAATTAATAGACATCGTAGAACCTTCTGCAGCACGCGTTACACCACCATGCCATGTATTCCCGACATGTGGCGGATGCCAGATGCAACACTTATCATACGATGCCCAGCTTACGCAAAAGCGTAAATCAGTACGCGATGTGATGGATCGTATAGCGAAGTTACCAGACGTTCCTGTGCATGAAGTAAAAGGAATGGAGGATCCATGGCGTTACCGCAATAAATCGCAAATTCCGTTTGATACAGTAAATGATCAGGTCATCACAGGCTTTTATAAAACACGCACACATCAAATCGTCGATACAGATGTGTGCTTGATTCAAACGAAAGAAGCAGATGAGTTGATGACGATGCTCAAGCATAAACTTCAGCAGTTAGGAATTGAAACATATAATGAAAAGACGCATAAAGGAATGCTTCGTCATTTGATCGTCAGAAAGGCGCGCCAGACGGATCAAGTAATGGTCGTGTTAGTGACGCGTCAGAAAAAGTTCCCACAGAAGCAAGCGGTTGTGGATTTGATTTTGCAAGAAGTACCGAATGTTACGTCAATTATGCAAAATGTTAATATAGCAAACACCAACGTCATTATGGGAAATGAAACAATTAATCTTTACGGTTCAGATGTAATTGTGGATCGAATTGGTAATACCGAATTTGAAATTTCCGCGCGTTCTTTCTATCAAGTGAATCCCGTACAGACAGAAGTACTGTATCAGCAAGCCTTAGACTATGCGGGACTTACTGGTAATGAAACAGTCATTGATGCCTATTGCGGCATTGGAACGATTTCATTATTTTTAGCGAAGCAAGCGAAGGAAGTGTATGGTGTAGAAATCGTGCCGCAAGCGATTGAAGATGCGAAACGTAATGCACAGATCAACGGTATAACGAATACGCATTTTGAAGCAGGTCCTGCAGAAGATATTATTCCAAAGTGGTATGCAGAAGGTAAACGCTTTGACGTATTAGTTGTCGATCCACCACGTAAAGGGTGCGATGAGAAGTTGTTGGATACGATTTTAAAGTATAAGCCGGCGAAAGTCGTTTATGTATCCTGTAATCCAGGGACGCTAGCACGTGATTTACGTATTTTGGAAGATGGCGGTTACCGGACGAGGGAAGTGCAACCGGTGGATATGTTCCCGCATAGTAGTCATGTGGAGTGTGTGGCTTGGTTGGAGTTCGGTAAATAAAGAGCAACTGAAGCCCGAGAATCTATAAGGGATTCTCGGGCTTCTTTCTGCACAGAAACTTTTCACTTTGTCTTCTCGACTTATTTATTTTCATGCTTACTTTAAGTATAATGGTAGCATGAAGGTAAAGGCGGGTGTGAATTACCGTGAAATGCTCGAATCGTTGATTGAAGAACATGAAGGACTTATCTTAACTACAGATGTGACAAAAGCAGGGATTCCACGCACTTATTTAGGTACCTTCGTTAGGGAGGATATTCTGGAGCGTGTGACACATGGCGTTTACTTATCAAAGCATGCATTTGAGGCTGAGTTGTCAGTTTGCAAGCCGAAAGTAGCCGATTAATTTACTCCTATAAGCCCGCTCTTTACTTGCACGATTTAACTGATCGTGATCCATTACAATGGGGTGGTACTGTCCCAAGGGGATATAATAGAACGAATTTTAAAACTTGTATAAAATAGTAATAATTAAAAGATTTCATTGGAAAGCATTATAAAAAGGCTTAAGATCAGTCTCAAAGCCTTTGGTCTTTTATAGAAATAAACCAATAACGAATAGTATACCTATTATAATTCCGATACTTATAATCGCATTCTTAATGATTTTTTTAGTACTTGATAGAGCTGTTGAGGTATTTCGCTGCAATAAATTAACATTTTCAACTTGGCTATAAAGAAATTCAATATGATCGGTTATCCTAGTATATGTACCTTTTGATTGTTCTAACTCATCAAGTATATCTTCCAAAGCCCTTTGATTTTGAGAATGCATGATAGCTAACGAAAGAACCAATTGAATGGTCATATTTTGAGCATCTGAAATATCACGCATAGCGGCAACCATTTCTTTTTGATTACTACCAGTTATCGCTCCAACCATTCTTTTAAAGAAACCTTTATTCTCTATTGCGTCAATTCTTCCTTCCACATCGTTTAGTTTCATTAGAGCATTCTGTACTGTTTGCCGGACATTGTTCTGTTCTACTACATCTTGATATTGATTTAATACTTTTGCTGCTTCCAATTTTGATTTAATTGCGACTACATTCCCCATTTCGTTCACTCCAATCTCGCTCTCATCACATCTAGTTTATCGAGTTTAGAAACCACTGATTGGTTTCTTTCTATTAAGACTTGTCCACTTTGATGCTGTATTTCAAGGTTTTGCAACCTATTTAAAGTATCCAGCCTTTCAGCAGCCAGTTCTTCAACGGTGTCAACAGCTCTAGCTATTTGTTCACCGTCTGCTACAACCAATTCTGCCATGTAAACAGAACCATCATGAAGTAGTTTTACATTTGCTTGAACTGATTTTGTTAAATCCAATACTTCAGCAAAAATTCCATCTCCAAAGGCATCATCTAATGCTCTTCTTAAAACGGAGCCAACCACAAATCCAACCCCGATACCAATAATACCGCCAGGAACAAATAATGATAGACCAGCAAGGGCGCCACCTGTGATTGCCCCTTTTGCTCCGTCTTTACCCACCCTAGTAAGCATCTCTTTTTTACTAATCTCGCCCTTTGTGTATGCAATAAAGTTAAATAATGAACTGATACCAATTGATATAGCTGCACCGATAACAGCCCCACCAGCTACTTTTCCCATGACTTCCTTTGTTGTTAGTTCCGTAGCCATTTGTCCACTTTGGACTCTATCTTTTAATTCTCTAGCTGACTTTGCATTATCTTCAACGCTTCCCATCATTTTGACCGGGTTAGGTAAACCTTGTCTTTTTGCTTCCTCGATTAGTTCCTTTGGACCGACTAAAGTAATATTTTCATCATAATGTTGATTGTTGGTAAAATCCTTTAAAACTTGATTTATACTATCCTTGGTGCGTAAAGTCTTAATTTGAAACTCGTTTAGTACATTGCCGGTAAATCTATTAATTTCAATTGCATCTATTCCGGGATAATTACTCGTAATATTCCCACCAGCGTCCCTGGCGAAGTCGGTTTTTATAAAAAGACTTCTGAGACTACCTTGCATTTCCCTTACAAAATCAACTTCCCCGGCACCATCGCCTTGCAATCGATTTAAGGCATTAGCCCCTGCTTGCGTTGATCCAGACAAACGGTCGGTAAGCCAATTTTTAAATCCCTCTGCAGTATCATACGGCATATTTGGGAATTTTTGTTGTAGCAGTTGGGCTGTTTCTATGTCTCTAATAAACTGCTGAGTACCCTCGTATACACCCGGAATACCCCGGGTTATAGTTTCGTGTGCTCCTGCAACAGAGGCTATATCAAAAAACTCTTTTAAATCTTCTTTACTGAGGTTCTTTTTTATATATGTAAATTCTTCTTCTGACAACTTTTTATCAAATCGGCTGGTCATTTGCCCAACTCCTTTAAAGTTGAATTGGATATATCTTTAACAGTTTTACACTTATCACTAGTACTAAGCCTTCTAAGAATATTAATTGGTGTGTTTATATTAGAAGCAACAGCTTCCCTAACAGTCGTACTGCGGTCATACGATAAATCTATAATAATACCATCATATTTTTTGATGTGTTTGGCCAAATAAATACGTTCTTCTTCCTTTAAATTCAGTGCAATTTTTTCGTCATTAGGGCTCCATTCTTCCAAATCAAGCAATCTAGCTAATTCACGATTTTCCATATCAACACATCCTTTTGGTAATAGGAATATTTCACTACAATTATGATATATTTACGCTAAATAGTCTATAAATTTAACCAAAAGAAGGGATTGTTTGGTAATGTTTAAAAATATAATCTCAACAATTGTCGTATGAATAAGTTAAGTCGCTATATGGATGCCGATGGTAAAGTTTTTAGTCGAGAAGAGATTGTTAATAGCTGGAAGGTTTCGTATCAGGAAAGAGTATCCCGAAATAAAAAGAGAAAACGGTTTGCGGTTGCCACAATTTGTGGCAATATCTGCAATTCGTGCCCATTGGGCGACAACAAATTCCCCAGCTAAAATTGTTTTACCTACTGGAAGAGGAAAGTCGGAAAAGATGTATGCTACGATTATTTCTGAAAGATTATCTTCAACTCTAATTATTGTACCGTCTAATCTTTTAAGGGAACAAATTTTTGAAGGAACGAGTCATTTCGGTACACTTCCAAAATTGAAAATGATTTCCTACAAAGTTATTTATCCAACTACTTTTCTTTATAAATCAAAAGTAGAGGCCGAGGATGAAAGAACCATGATTTCTGCACTTGAAGAAGTAAATATAATTGTTTCAACCCGCGGTATGATTAAAAAATGTCTTCATCCGTTTTGGATAAACTAGTTGAAGAGGTGGAGGTTGTAATTTTTGACGAAGCACATCATCTTGCGGCCCCAGAGTGGGGTGCAGTAAAGGAAAGATTTTCAGGAGAGAAGATTCTACAATTTACTGCAACTCCATTTAGAAATGATGGCAAAAAGGTTCATGGTAAATAATTTTTAATTATGGTTTGGCATTGGCACAAAAAACTGGGTATTTCAAATCAATAGACTTTTATCCAATTCATGAATTTGACGAGCGGAAGTCTGATGAAGAAATCGCAAAAATTATAATAGGTACCAGGTACACACACAACTTCAGTTCAATTCAGAATAGTTTCTGAATTGTGTTGGGACCTGGTACCGTATTTATTAAGGATGATCGCCTAAGAGGATTCAAAGTGCTTCATTTAGGGATGGAACATGGTGAACCATATGTCAAATTTACAAATGAAGTGTCAGTGAAAAAGTTTGAACCATACAAATTCCATGCAGAAAGAGCAGAAAAGCCTAAGAAGCAAATTGAACAAGCGGACAAGACCACCTATCCGATTCCCGATTTTATCACTCGTACTGCCAATGAAACGAAATTGACGAAGAAGACGATTGTTGAAATTTTTAAGGGGATGAGGGCAGAACAGAAGGAAAATATTTTCTTTAATCCCGAAGGATGGATATCCGAATTCTTATCTCAAATTAAAATTACTTTAAGTGACCATATTGTTGATAATATTGAATTTGAAATCGACGAAAATGCTGAAATCTATGATTCGGAAGAATTGTTTCCTGAAATGGTGAAACAACCACAGCGTGAGCTAATAGAGGCGGGTGTAGCAGGCTTATACGACAAAGTGCAGGTAGATTCAGACGTAGAGCGTGATTTTATCCAGAACCTTGTTCGACCTGATGTTGAGAAGGATAATACGATTCTTTATTTTTAATTTCCGCCGAAGTTTAAAATATTACTGCCGAAAATTATTGGGAACTATAATCCAGACTGGGAAATCGTCAGGAAAGATGAAGCTGATGATAAGTTGAAGTTAGAATTGATAAGGGAAACTAAAGGTGGACTTAAACTTGACGAGTTACGATTCCCGCAGGAGAAACGGAAAATCCTTTGTGCAAAGAAATACTTTGAGAAAATCGGAGTGAATTACAGGGTTGTAAAAGGGGATAGTTATGATTGGATGGAACTAACGGAGCCAGAGCAATTAAGTTTGGAGACAAACTAAATAGAAAGTAATGAAAAAGGGTCGGGGCTTCTGTTCCGATCCTTTATCTTTATAATGGGTACCAGGTCCGCACACAACTCTAGTGCAATTCAGAATAGTTTCTAAATTGTGTTGGGACCTGGTACCGTACTTCTAAAATAGGGAGAGTGTTTATGATAGACGGGGGATATTGATACTGTAGAATTATGTTGTAAATCCCACTGTATTGATACAGCAGTATGATATAATAGCAGTAAAAACACTGCTTGATATAGTAGCGTTATTATATTAAGGTGGGATTGGAAACGTGGCTAACGAAAAAATAAAGCAAGGTAAGTTATTGTACCATTTAACTAGATTATCGAATCTAGACTCCATTATTGAACATGGTTTAGTTTCAAGAAAATTGGTAAAGGCTAATGATGTCCGTTTTTTTGATATTGCCGATCAAAAGATTATTTCTAAGCGTACGATACTTGGCCTTGATAAATACACGCCATTTCATTTTCATCCATATTCATCATTTGATGTTGCAGTAAAAAGCACATATCCAGATGAGGAATTTATATATATTTGTATTAAGAGAGATTTGGCCAAAAACAATAATTTTAAAATACTGCCGAGGCATCCACTTAACAATGAGGAAAACTTTCGGCTATATGACTATGATGAAGGTTTCGAAGCGATTGATTGGGACACAATGCACACACCCGGTACGGAGGATCGATATACAAAGAGTGTAAAAATGGCCGAGTGTTTAATACCGCTAATCGTTCCCGCCAAATTTTTCCATTGCATTTATGTGAAAAACGAAGCGACAAGAGAGGTTGTTAGGGGAAAATTGAAATCTGAAGGAATTACCAATACTCCACCATTTGTTGATATCGGTCTGTGGTTATAATAAAAAATGTAATAGGAAGCGGGGTGAAAACGTGATTATCTATACTACAGGTGATTTATTAAAATCTTCAGCAGATGCTTTGGTGAATACTGTGAATTGTGAAGGGTATATGGGAAAAGGGATTGCTTATCAGTTCAAAATGCAGTTTCCCAATAATAATAAAGATTATGTTAAAGCCTGTAAAACAGGAGAACTGCAAATAGGGAAGCTACATTATTTTAATGAAGATGGTAAACTCATCATTAACTTTCCGACAAAAAATAAGTGGAGAGCGAAGTCTAAGATTGAATATGTAGAAAAGGGTCTGGATGAACTTGTGAAGCTAATAGAGCAATTGGATATTCAGTCGATTGCTATTCCACCTTTGGGCAGTGGAAATGGTGGTTTAATTTGGAATGACGTGAAATCGTTAATTGAGAAAAAACTATCAGCTGTTGATGAAAATGTACAAATCCTTATATACGAACCGTCCCAAAATTATGTATCCCAACCAAAAGCTGAACCCAATTTAAGTTTATCTGGGCTTGTTTTAATGGATATTAAACATCACCTCAAGAAATTTGATACGTTACGACTTCAAAAGACAGCTTTCTATATGGATGTTTTTTCTGGTCAACAATACTTCAATTTTGCAAGATATAAATTTGGACCATATGACAATTCCATTTCCATTGTCAGTCGAAACATCAAGGAGTTTCAAAAGTATCATGGCGTTAAGAATACAGATGAGGCATATGGTATTTTGTATAATAAAATCGTCAGTGATCACGTTGAATCAAAGCTTAAGACTTTACAGCCTTTTATTGAAAAAGCAGCAAAATTCGTGAATACTTTTAAATCAAATGATGAACTAGAATGTTTGTCCACCATTACGTATATATTGAAAGAAAAAGAAGAACTCACACGAGATGAAATTGTGGATGAATTTAAACGTTGGTCAGAAGATAAAGCAAACAGGTTTTCCGAAGATGATATTAATAGTGGTATTGATAAGTTGTTCGAGTTTCATATCGTCGAAAAAACACTAATGGGCTACACGCTTAATCCATCCTTTGCAAATAATCAAAATTAATATCGTTAGCTATGTTTTAGCATCTCTTATGAGGTGCTTTTTTCATGTAGGAATACCAAGTACACACACAACTAATCGGGCGTAGGCTCACATCGTGGAGCCAGAGAAAGTCTCGATACAGCGTTTCGTTTCTTTACTGCTAACAGTAAGGCGATTAGCAATACAATCAGCACGAAAATCAGGGACTATCTAATGCATATTGTAGTTGGTGCCAGGTACACGCACAACTTCAGTTCAATTCAGAATAGTTTACGAATTATGTTGGGACCTGGTACCGTATTTCAAAGTTTAAATATCTAAATGGACAGGCAAAGTACTAATCAATCAAATCAAGGTCTATCTATGCTTTTTTGTTATCTAATAATATTTTAGTTGTAAATGCTCCAGCTCCTAATGCAACTAATGTTACGATAGTAAAAAAACCTGTTGCTTGATTTCTATCTTTTTCTTCTCTTTCGTTATTATTCTGCCGCTGTTTTTCTTTTTCTTCTCTCATCCTATTCATAATATCTTCTCTTTGCTTGTAAAGATTTGATTTTTCTTCTGGAATGTTAGTTTTACCGATTTCTTCATTAATTGATTTTAATATTTCCGAGAGCGCAGCATTGTATTCTGTGGTTGATTGTTGATCAGCTTTAGTTATATCCTCGTTACTTTTTCCAAACTTTAGTGCTTCTTTTGCCAAATCAGCAAGGTTTTTTGCAGCTTCAGCACTTGCTTTAACAGTTGTATCGTTTGCTGGATTTTTTTCTTTCATTGTATTCTCCTTCACTTCATATTTTATAGTTAATTATAAAGAAGCGCTCACGCTAATAATACAAGCCCTATTCTAATACCATTATCGCGCCCGATTCTTGAAGGAATTCGCTGTTATTAAAACTAATCCAAAAAGGTGTGATTTGTTTAAGCATATATGAGGTTAGTAACTATATTCATTGGATTTTGGATGCATAGTAGCTTCTATCCCTTTTACCTTAACTGATTCTTTTATAGCTTGGTATATTCTTGTGAAACTTGGTATTTCGATTAGCCCCTTTTTACCATGTATTCTTTTTCGTTTGCATTCTAACAACAAGTTACTATTGTCTAAATTGAACGGAAATTGATTTGAGCGATTATGACCGTGACTGATCAATAATTTATTTCTCCTCTTTAACGCATTAAGAATTGTCGATAGTAACCACCTGTCAAGTTCTATCATTTGCTTTTCATCATCTAAAAGAGGATAAAAACACATTACGCCTTTAAAGTTAAGACGTTTATATGAGCCGTTCAAATAGTTTTTTAACATATTTTCATTCAAATTGCCGTACATATATCTTCTTATTTGCATAATCGCCGTAACAAAATCACTATCGTTGTTATTACTAGGGATTTTTACCGTTTGAAGGGGTTTTGTATTTAATGGTTGGATAAGATTTTTAAATAGCAAGTAACTTATGTGTTTCTTTATTTTTTTTACAGAATCGGGCTTGATACTAATATTATCACCGGAAAGACTGTATCCAAGAAATTCAATAGAATTTTTATCAGATTGGAATTCAGATGGCATACCTTTCTTGGACAAAAGACTAATACCATGGGATTTATCAAAATTAATTTCTACTCCGGTTTCTTTGGAGAAATCTTGTATTATATCAAATGACTTGCAAATTTTTTGATAACTCTCTGACCATATAACAGTGTCATCGGCATATCTTGCAAATCTAAGCCCTTCTAGCTCTAGTTGTCTATCTAATGACCAGCATGCCAAATTTGCTAAGAATAGTGAGATTGACGTCCCCTGCGCTATGCCTTTTGGAAATTGAATAAGAAACTTTTTAATTACATCTGTCTCAAAATCACTGATTAAAAATCCGTTCTTTTTAAATTGTGTTAACAAATAATCATGGTTGATTGAACCAAAGAAATCCCTAAAATCAAACTCAGCAACGAACATCCGTGGATTTCCTTTTATATCTAATGCAATATCTTGAATAGCATAATGTACATTTCTATCGCTCCTATAAGCATAAGCAAAGGAACTAAATCTATGTTTATTTTTGCTTAATAACCTATTGTATAAGTAATTGGAAACAGCTTCGTCAGGGATCTGATAAACATGAACAGGTCTAGTTTTAGTACTATTTTTCTTAGGAATTTGCTTCTCATATGGTGGAAAAGGTTGATAAGTTCCATTAATTAATTTTTGGAATACTGATTTTGCAATTTGTTTTTTATGTTTCAATACATAGAATGGATTATATTTCTTATCAACACCCCATTCTTCGGGTATTTTTATTTCTTTTGAAATTGGGTTTTTAATTCTTCGATGCTCTCTTTGATTGATTAAATCAATGTTGTTATGGTATTTTTGAAATTCTTTTGCCTTTCTTTCCGCTATCTGTTCAATATGTAATTCTATCTCTTCGAGTAACAAAAAAATCCCCCCCTATACAAAAAGCCTTATCTAAAAAGATAAGACTTCCCACGTAAACCATAATTAAAAATAAGTTCTCACTTAGAACTTGGCCTGAGTGAGCCTCGTTCTCCAATTTCGAATTTTATCCTGAATCCGAATCATATGGCTTCCGTTTGCCACCTTATGGCATGGCTCTATCATATAACAACTATTGGAAAACGTAAATGACTTCTATCAAATTTTTTAGTCCTCAAATAATTCCTTGACAAATAGCCTATTCCGAGTGATTACTAGGCTACCATTTGCCAAGGAGTGTTGCGAATATGAATGATGAACAAAGAAAACAGATTAAGATTTTGAGGTATCAAGGCGTTGGCTATAAAAAGCGGAAGCGATGGGCCAATCTCGTGATGTGATTAGAGGATATTGTAAAAGGTATGGACTTATAATAGGTACCAGGTCGAGCGACCGAGCCTAGGTTGCAACATATAGCGGGTGGGATTCCCGTCGAGTAAGAACTAGCCATTCACTCGTAGCGAGTCTTGGAGGGTATCAGGTAACCGATATCTTTAAGCGTAGACAGTTAGAGGGCGGGCCGAAAGCCAATTGGTTGAAGGCATTGAGCTCCGAAATACCAGTCAAGGGGGCTAATTGTGTTGGGACCTGGTACCGTATTTCAAGAAGCGATCAAAGTCCTGCAAGGGGAAACACTGTCATAGCGTTAAGAAACAAACAACTTTCAATTAATAGGTATTCTTTTTCTTGTAATCAAAATATAGCTCAACTGCACGGTAAAGGGATAACGTTCCTTCATAGACCGAAATATAGCCTTTAGTTCCTTTGATCTTAATCGAATGCCTCGGCTCGACTTGTAGGTGGTACCAGGTACACACACAACTTCAGTTCAATTCAGAATAGTTTCTGAATTGTGTTGGGACCTGGTACCGTATTTAAAGTGTCAGAAGATGTGAGATTTCATTATGAAGTTATCACAATGGCAACCGATGCGTTTGGTCTTAGTCAAAGTGAAACCTTTGACAGAAACGCATGATAGAGTTTTTAGGTATCTATTATGTTAAATAGATAGTTGGTAAATGCGAGAAGTTGTCAAGTGTCTAGAGTTATCTAATTAAAAAGCAGACGAGCCAAGAATTTATTGCGGATTCTTAGGCTCTTCTGCTTTAATTTTATTTTGTGGAGCACCTGTGCAATATTGAATTCAGAAAAGTTTTCTGCACAGGTACGCGAAATTTTTGGAACACAGAAGGAAATCATGAAGATCAATTAGAAAGAGCCATTACCTTATACAAGGGTAAATTATTAGAGCAAAAAAATTATATGTGATGTACCCCTATCAGAGAGATATATTATCAGCAATTCTTACAACTCGTCCAAACCGTTGACACTTATTATAAAAAACATCAACAGACAACCAAGCTAAGAAAACTGCATCAAGATGTTAAACATTTATTGAAAAAGGAAGATTACGATGTGCTAATTATGTAGTGCAAAATACTTTTTAATAAATAAAACAGCCAGTTGATGCATGTATTTGCATGGAAATGGCTGTTTTTTTGTCGAAAATGTAAGGGAAATGTAAGGTTCGTTTGATATTGTGTTTGAAAAGTAGCTCAACTTGCGATTAACATATTATCAATTGTAAGTAAGAGAGGTTTGCTTAAATAGAGTTGATCCGAACTTGGAGGTGTTGGGGGTAAAATAGAGACCTTTATTAAGGTAGAGGAAAGCGAATAAGAAATTATTATATCTTTAAAGTAACTTGAAAATAGAAAGGAGATTAAAAAGTGAGGAAATTATTTAGGAGTATGTTGGTTGTTCTTCTCGTACTTGCTAACATTCCATTTGTAGATGTTGTTAATGCATCATCATCATTTACGACTACTGAAAATCTAGATGGCACCTTGACGGTTACAAAATATGCTGGAGGTGGCACAGTGGATATTCCGGCAACAATAGGAGGGAAAAAAGTCACTGTGATTGGAAAGGATTTTTTGAAAAACCGTTCAAATTGGCAAATTTTAACTAGTATCATCATTCCGAACACTGTGACGGAAATAGAAGAAAGCGCTTTCGAAAATGCTTTTTTCAGCAGTTATGATCATACTATTAAAATCCCATCTAGTGTGAAAAAAATAGGAGCTTCAGCTTTTAGATATAATGGGCTTACGAGTGTGACAATTCCAGAAGGTTTGGAATCAATAGGAGCTTCAGCTTTCCGAAGCAATAAACTAGTGAGTGTAAAGCTTCCAGAAAGTCTGAATTCATTAGGAGATTCTGCATTTAGGGAGAACAAACTTAGTAGTGTGACGATTCCGAGTAACATAACTTCAATACCAGTTGATGCATTTTTTTCTAATCAACTAACAAGCGTGAAAATTCCCGAAGGCGTGACGTCGATTGGGAAAGGAGCTTTTGCTAAGAATGAGCTCACTAGTGTAACGATTCCAAATAGTGTAAGGTCGCTATCAGGTTTTTGGCAAAATGTTAATCTCACGAATGTAATAATTCCAAACGGTGTGACCTCGATAGAACAATCAGCTTTTTCCGAAACTCGGTTAACAAGCGTGACGATTCCAGACAGTGTGACTTTTATAGGGTCATCTGCTTTTCAGGATACTCAGCTAACAAGCGTGACGATTCCAGACGGGGTGACTTCGATACAAAGCCATACCTTTCGGGATACTCCGTTAACAAGCGTGACGATTCCAGACAGTGTGACTGTCATAAATTCATTTGTTTTTCAGAATACTCAGCTAACAAGCGTGACGATTCCAGACAGTGTGACTTTTATAGGAGGTTCAGCTTTTCAGAATACCCAGTTAACAAGCGTGACGATTCCAGACAGTGTGACTTATATAGGATCATCTGCTTTTCAGGATACTCAGCTAACAAGCGTGACGATTCCAGGCAGTGTGACTACGATAGCTGTGCATGCTTTTAGTGGTAATAGGCTAGAACACATCGTATTTGAAGGTAAACCAAGTATTGGCGATAATTCCTTTCGGCAGGATTTTCAGGGTTTTGGTGGATGGTATACAGACCCATCACTTATAACTGCATGGAATGGAAAATCTATACCAAGTCATGGAAAAGTGTATGCCAAAACAACATTACCGAGTTCACCGTCAAATGTGAGTGCAGTAGCTAGTGATACCCAAGCTGATGTATTCTTTACAGCATCAAATCATTCAGGTACTTCAGACATAACAGGGTATAAAGTAAAAGTTTATGTAGATGGAATAGAACAACCAAATTTAAGTAAACCCGGAAATTCCTCACCTATTACTGTACCAGGGTTAAAGAACGGTACTGATTATACGTTTAGAGTGATTGCATCAAATAGTACAGGTGATAGTTTTAATTCAGAAGCCACTGAGATTGTAACACCGGGGACTTACCAGGTCGTGGAAAATCAAGATAAAACAGTGACGATTACAAAATATAATGGTACCGAAACAGAAGTTGTGATTCCTAGTGAAATAGATGGAATAACAGTCACGGGTATTGGAGTTGAGGCGTATTCAAGGAAACAATTAACAAGCGTAACGATTCCAGCTAGCGTGACAGCAATTAAGCAAAACGCTTTTTCTGATAATCAAATTGAGCAGATCACGTTTGATGGCAATCAGATAACGATTGATAGTTCCGCTTTTAGTACGACTGAAACCGCTTTTCCTGAGTTCGTTGGTTGGTACACTGATAAAAGCTTAGAAACAGTATGGGACGGAACGTCAGTACCTATTGATGGGAAGGTTTATGCCAAGAGAACACCTAATCCACCAACAAACGTAAAAACCGAAGTTGGAGATAGAAAAGTTACAGTTTCTTTTACAGGCCCAGTACATACGGGTGGTAATACAGTCACTGATTATACTGTGAAAGCATATGTGGGTGGAATAGAACAACTGAACTTAGAAACACCGGGCAATGCATCACCAATTACGGTGAAAGGATTAACACATGGTACCAACTATACATTTAAGGTAACTGCAACGAATAAGGCAGGCCATAGTGTGGAATCGGCTGCATCAGATGCAGTCGAGGCAGTAGAGATATTTGAAACTACAGACAATGACGACGGTACTGTGACAATTAAAAAATATAATGGTAAGGAAACTGTAGTTGACATTCCTAGCGAAATAGACGGCAAAGAAGTTTCAGAGATAGGAATGTACGTTTTTAATAATAAAAATTTAACAAATGTAACGATCCCTTATAGTGTGAAAAAAATTGGGGTAGGCGCCTTTAGTTATAATAAACTGACAAGTGTTACAATCCCTAAAGGTGTAGAAAATATTGGGTCTTCCGCTTTTGATAATAATTCACTTGAAACTATAATTATACCTGGAAGTGTGAAAAGGATTGAGAGCAAAGCCTTTAGTAACAATGCTGAACTGATGAGTGTAACCATCGAGGATGGTGTGACAGAAATCGGGGATTATGCCTTTAATTACACTAGTTTAACAAGTGTGACGATCCCGGGAAGTGTGAAGTCAATAGGGAATAATGCCTTTGACATAAAATTAAATAAGCTCACGAGTGTAACGATAAATGAGATTGTAACGACCATAGGTGATTATGCCTTTTTCGACAATTCTTTATCAAGCGTTACAATACCAAATTCAGTAACTGCGTTAGGGGAATATGCGTTTTCTAAAAATAAATTAACGAGTGTGACGATTCCGCAAAATGTGGAAATTGTTGGGAGTTATTCCTTTGCTTATAATCAATTAGAGCAAATCACATTTGAAGGTTCACCGGTGTTAGGAACTGAAGCATTTAATCAGTTGTCGTCTTTTTATCAGGGATTTAGAGGTTGGTATGCAGACCCTGAATTTAAAACAGAATGGGACGGGGCATCTGTACCAGCTGGAAAGAAACTTTACGGTAAGAGAACACCGAATCCACCGAAAGAAGTGAGTGCAATTGCTGGAGTTGAAGAAGCAACTGTTTCCTTCACAGGTCCAACACATATCGGTGGAAATGCGGTAACAGGTTATTTAGTGAAAGTATATGTAGGCGAAACAGAACAAACCGACTTACAAGCAACAGGCATTGCTTCACCGATTACCGTGTCAGGTTTAGCGAATGGTACTACCTATACATTCAAAGTTGTCGCAACGAATGCGGCAGGCGATAGTATAGATTCATTAGTATCTGATACAGTTGTACCAGTAGTTAAATATGAAACGACAATAAATCAAGACGGTACAGTAACGATTACTGGATATAACGGTACGGAGAAAGATGTTGAGATTCCTAGTCAAATAAATGGCATGGCCGTATCAGCAATTGGTGAGGATGCTTTCAAGGAGAAAGGATTAACGACCGTTGAGATTCCTGTCACTGTGACGTCAATAGGTAAGAATGCGTTTAGTCATAACCAACTCACGACTGTGACAATTCCATCTAATGTTTTGAAAATAGGGGCATATGCCTTTAGTAATAATAAAATTACAGATGTATCATTGCCATCAGGTATAGGCGAAGTGGGAGATTATGCTTTTTCCGCTAATGAATTAACAAGTCTAACGATACCAGGTAGCTTAGGAAAAATAGGAGACAATGCCTTCAGTAATAATAAACTCACAAGTATAAGTATCCCACCTAGCTTAGGTGTGATGGGTAAAGGTGCCTTTAGTTATAATAAACTCGAGAATGTAACAATTGAATTAGGTGTAGGAACTATAGCAGACAGTGCGTTTAGTCATAATAAACTTACGACGGTATCGCTCCCAATTAGTGTAAGCACAATAGGGGCGAATGCATTTGCTTCTAATCGATTAGAACGTGTCACATTTAACAGTGAACCAACGATTGGTACGGATGCATTTAAACAGGATGATGCTTCTATTTTCCCAGCGTTCGTAGGATGGTATACAGCTGCAGATTTACAGGATCAGAATGCCTGGAACGGGACTTCTGTTCTGGTAGGAAAAGAGCTGTATGCCAAGAGAAAGCCGAATCAAATCACAGCTGTAACGGCAAAAGCAGGGGTTTCCCAAGTAACCGTCTCCTTTACAGGCCCAATCCATACAGGTGGCAATGTTGTAACGGGTTATACCGTGAAGGTGTATGAAGGTGAAAAGGAGTTAACAGAATTAGAGACAACTGGCATCGTATCGCCAATTACAGTGAAAGGTCTACAATCAGGAAAAGCCTACACGTTCAAAGTAATTGCAACGAATGCAGCAGGAAATGGTGAGGAATCTGTATCTTCAGCTAGCGTGAAACCGACTGCTCCGAGTAACAATAATGGAGGCACAAACCCAAGTCCAAATCCAAATCCTGCTCAAGAAATCATCACGGTTCCTGTTGAAGCAGGTGAACAAGGATCAAATGTATCCACTGCTACGATCAAGCGTACAACAGATGCAAAAGGAAACAAAAAAGACGAACTAGAATGGACACCTGCAATTGCTGCTGAAACGGTTCGGAATTTAAAAGAGGCGGGCACCGACAAGGCACGTATTGCCTTTCCAGATGCAAAAGATGAAGTAACCGAATTAAACTTATCAATTAATAAAGAAGCCATTCAAGCATTCCAACAAGGTGCTATCAATCTTGAGGTCTACACGGAAAATGCAAGAATCATCGTACCGAAAGACTCGGTCAATGGAATTAGAGACAATCTTTACTTCCGAGTGATTCCGATCAAAGCAGAACAACAAAAAAATGAAGTGAAAGAACGTGCAAAAAAGGAAAAAGTAGTTAGCGAAGTGGCGGGTAGCTCGGACATCCATGTAGTGGGTCGACCTATGACGATTGAAACGAATATGCCAAATCAACCAGTCGACATAATTCTTCCTTTAAAAGATGTAACAATCCCTACTGAAGAAAAAGAACGGGAAGAATTCTTCAATAAACTAGGCGTATTTATTGAACACAGTGATGGGGAGAAGGTATTTATCAAAGGTGAAGTCGTTCCCTATAAAAATGGCGAACTAGGCTTAAAGTTTACCATTAATAAATTCAGTACCTTTACGATTATTAATATGGAGAATGGTTGGAAAGAGCCGAACTATAACAATCAATTTACGGGACGCACATCCGAACTAGAACTTCCTGTAATGACGGATAAAGTTTGGACAATCACGTTCAACCAAGCCGCGAATCCAGATACCGTTAACGAGAATACAGTGTATCTTTACGATGAAAAAGGAGGAAAAGTCGCGATTGATCTTCAACTTACGAACAATAACCGTTCGATTAAAATTAGCCCGAAAACGTATTATAAGCCGAATACAAACTACTATCTCTATTTAAGTGAAAAGATGGAATCGGCCAATGGAAAGCAATTGGGCACTCCAGAACGATATGTATTTAAAACGACATCATATTCACTCGAAACAGGTAAACGGCAAGAGGAAACCAGTGTGTCACCTACCAAAGAGTGGAAGGTGACCTTTAATACAAATATTAACGAAGCATTGTTAACGGACAATCATCTTCTTGTAACCGATCAACATGGACGAAAAGTGGACGTTGTGATCGAATTGATGAATCCAAAAACAGTTCAGATCAGACCCATTAAGCCATACAATCATGGAAAAACTTATTATCTGTTCATGAAAGATTTAGCGTCCGATACAAACGTGGCGATGAAGAATCAAACATGGATGAAATTTACGATTGAATCGAAAATAGAATAGGTTGTGTTAAAGTAGTGCATTAAGAAACAGAATTAAATCTGTTCTTAATGCGCTATATTTGTTAGTTCCTATTTGTAATAGGTACCAGGTCCGCACACAACTTCAGTTCAATTCAGAATAGTTTCCGAATGGTGTTGGGACCTGGTATCATATTTGAATGTGAGAAATGGTGAGTGATTCTTATGGAAAAAGAATTATATTACTATCCAAAAATGCAAAAAATTGTACTGTCGATGAGTGGATTCAGATGTTACAGGAGAAAGACTGTTTTACTCCTGTCTTACTTGAAGCTATCTATGTCTTGGTGGTTGAAATGGGTGGTAAAGGATCGGCCAAACAAATATCGAAAATTACTGGACGACCATATCAAGTATATAATTCATCTATGGCTCAAACAGTTAAACGACTAAGAAAAAAAGGTTATACATTTGTGGCTGATGTAAGGAAAAACAGTAAAAAGGAGAGATATTGGAGTCATTTTTTTAAGGGATATTATGAGAAGGAGTTATTTATTTGGGAAGTGAAAGATACTTTACAAGAAGCATTTATGAAATACAAGGAAAAGTTTGATAGAGGCGATGCCTGCACTCATGATAATGAAATAGCGGATGAATATGAAACTGTCGAAGGAATGAGACGCCATCGTATTCATTATCAAATTGAACGTAATTCAGATATTATAAATATTGCGAAGAGAGAATTTATAAAAAAACATGGCGAACTTTTTTGTGAAGCATGCAAATTTTCATTCAATAAAACATATGAGATTGATTTCATTGAAGCACATCATATTTTACCATTATATATGGGGAAAAGAGTGACTAGAAAGATAGACTTAATTATGTTGTGTGCAAATTGTCATCGCGCAGTACATAATAAAAAATGGAATGATAAGCCGATAGATGATTTTTTGGAATATATGAAAAATATGTTGAGATGAATATTGCGCACCCTTTCAGAGAGGGTAATGGAAGAAGCGCGAGAATTTGGTTGGACAATATCCTGAAAAGGGAATTAAAACTGTTGGTTGATTGGAGTAGAGTGGACAAAGAAGACTATCTTTTGGCAATGGAAAGAAGTCCTATTAAAGACGTTGAAATCAAAATTCTTTTAAAAGCAGCCTTGACGGATAAAATCAATGATCGGGAAGTTTATATGAAAGGTATCGATATGAGTTATCATTATGAAGGGTACTACGTTTATAAAATGGAAGATCTACAAGATGAGTCGTAAGTTTTTACGGTAATCATCTTTTTGCCTATGAAAATACAAAAAGTAGAAGAAATAGTATTATACGATTCGGAAGTTTATAAAATTAAGGCACAACATTAAAATAAAAGCCTAGCCCTCATTTCTCTATTTTGTAATTAGAGGATCGAGGGTTAGGCTTTTTACAATCATTTTTATATTTAGAACGTTTTATTACTTACGCTTTACTTCGATTCTATAGCCGTCAGGGTCAGTAACAAAGAAGTAAGAAGGTGCTCCACCTGAAAGTCCTTTCAATTCACTTGTTTCATAAGAAGAAGCTTTACAAATTTTATGCATTTCTTCTAAGTCATTTACTGTTACGCCTAAATGACTGAAACCATTACCTATAACATATGGATCTGCATCATAATTGTAGGTAAGTTCTATTTGCACTGAAGAACCTGGTGAGTTTAGATAGATTAAATCAAATTTATCTTCAGGGAATTCTCTGCGACTGGCTACTTCAAAATCAAAAAGCTCAGTATAAAAATCTAAAGTAGCATCAATGTCTCTAACACGTAAACAAATTTCAACGAGTACTTGGTTCATTGTATCATCCTCCGTAATTATATTAATCCTATCTTATCATAGATCCTATATAGGCACACTTGATGGGATTGGACAAAGTCGATTGATATTTGAAATGGTTGGCCTGATTTTAAATAGTATTTCAATTCCAACATACATTATAAGTACAGTGAAATCATGGGGAAAGAAAGCGTAGACATCTTGCCTTTATGCAATATCATTCGGCAAAAAGAAACCTAGTAATTATTCTAGAAATCATCACGGGCGTTACGCAATTCGATAAAGTTCTCCAATGTTTCCACTTGCAGAAAGAGGTTAATTTCCTTCTCCTTACCGATCGTTGTCGGGAGTGTTGGTTCTCCTTTAGCACGCAATTCACGGACTTCTTCCAATGCTTTGGAAATTTTTTTATTATCCGGCTGCATGTCGTATGCAAAACGTAAATTAGTTTCGGTATACTCGTGACCGGGATAAACATTTATCTCATCATCCAAGCGCTTAAATTTCTGCAATGTTTCATATTGAGCCTCGTAATCACCGGTAAAAACTCGACCGCATCCTGCTGAAAACAAGGCATCCCCGCAAAAGAGATTATCTCCCATTAAAAAACTAATATGGCCATGTGTATGCCCACCCGTTTCGGAGACTTGAAAAGTTTGGCCCAACAAGTTAAAGGAGTCCCCTTCCTCTATAACACGATTCGCCAAGCCCTCCGTTTCTTTCGGTCCATAAATCTGACTTTCTGGATGTCTCTCCATAATCTCCAGTACCCCGCCGGTATGGTCTTCATGCTTATGCGTTAAAAGAATGGCCGCCAAGCGAAGCTGCTTTTCTTCGAGGTAATCAAGGACACCATTCGCTATTCCCGGATCAACCACAACTGCCTCTGTTTCTTCTTGAATGCACCATATGTAATTATCAGCAAAGGCTTTAATTGGATGAATAATCACCTTACGATTCCTCCCTCTTTTCACATATCTGATTTGTGGCTTGGAGACTAGTTTTTCCTACTATCATAACACAGAGATTACTAATATACATTAGGGAGACAACCTCCTCTGTCTGTAATTAACAAACGATAGAATAAGTCGTTACCTCTGGGACAGTTAGATATAATATACAATCAAAAGTATTGATAGGATGCACCCTTCACCTTTGTTTATATGAAGTCATAAATAAGCTAGTTGAATATTACTATGTGTTTTATGTTATCCTAGACGAATAGTCAAAGAATTTTTTTGACCCCTGTGACATTTGAAGTTTAACCAAATATATTATATGATAAAAAATAGTCAGAAAACTATTTGCGGATGTGGAAGGAAGTCTGATGATAATGAAAAAGAGGTCAAATCATCATAGTATCGTTGAAAGTTTACAAGAGTACAATCTAAAGAAAAACATTAAAGAACAATTGAAAATAATTAATCCTCTCTTAGGTAAAAAAGAAACAGACATAAAAGTCCATTTAAAGAACGCGTTAGCAAATGGTGTAATTACTAAAAGGGAAATGGATTTCTTGGAAATCAAAATAGAACTTGGTCGTATGTGTTTGGAATTAGAAGAAGCCTTGGAAAGTGTTTATGTCACTTTGTTGTTTTATGATAGAGAACGAAATAAAGTTTTTCATGGTGCTGCCCCTAGTATTCCAGTAGAATTCTTTGATTTCTTTAGTATGATTAATGAACAGGGAATATTAGATGAAAATTGTGCTTCATGTGGAAGAGCTATTTATACACAAGAAGTTGTACAAACAGATATTGGAACGAGTACACTTTGGACAAAATTTAAAGAAAGTATCTTAGAATATGGTTTCAGGTCTTGTACATCAATACCATTTTATACACAAACTGGTCGATTAGCTGGAACGTTTGGCCATTATTCTAATAGGCCAAACAATCGTTTAACACAAGATGAAGTGGAAATGATTCAAGAAAAAGTTTCTATGTTTAGTTTTGAAATTCAAACGATATCTGATCGTATTCATGAGTATACGCAAGTTGGTAATGTTAGACTGACTATTTAATAAGGAAAGGGGATTAGCACATGACTGTTGGAAACCGTCTAAAAATGCTTCGCTTGGAAAAAAGACTTACGCTGCAAGAGGTTGCAACTAAAATTGGGCTGGCCAAATCTTCTTATGCGAGTTATGAAGGGGGACATAGAAATCCACCCATCGATAAACTAATAGCACTAGCCCAGTTATATCATGTTTCAACAGATTATCTATTAAGATTAACGAATATTCCTGATTCTGTTGAATCTCTTCAAAAGCAACATTTACAATGGGATGGAATAAGTTTAAGTGAAAAGGAATTAGAAGTTGTTCATCAGGTTGTTGAATTAATGACTGAAAAGCATCAAGAAAGTAATAAAGTAAAGTTGAGACATATGGATATCGGGTAATATTCAGTGTCTTTTTTTTCTATAAAAGGTCGCTTAAAGTGAACAAAGTTCTGAATGGGGGTATTTTTATGAGGAGTGCATATAATTATCAATTTAAAAAAGTTAACGTAGGAAATACAGATAACCATGACACTAGTAATGATCAACTACAAAAAGCAAGTACATCATTACTGACGAATGACGAAATGATGCTAGTGGGAAAATTAGCTGCTGGAGTAGCTCATGAGATTAAAAATCCACTTACCTCCATTAAAGGCCTTGTTCAATTATTAAATATGGGGGTAAATAAACCTGAATACTATTCAATGATTTATTCCGAGATAAATAAGGTCGAGGAGATAATCAATAGACTTGTTGGGCTCGCAGAAACACAATCAGTGAATTTTTGTATAAATGATATTGGGCTTATCCTGGAACGTACTATTACGCGGATGAATGACTTGGCTCTACCAAAAAGTATTAAGATCATTTCAAGTTTAGAAGGAACTATTTTTTCTAGTTACTGTGATGAAGCTCAACTTCAACAGGTCTTTGAAAATATTATTAAAAATGCGATTGAAGCTTCTGCTTGCAATAAAAAAATATATATCACTTGTAAAACAGATGAATCTCATGTTCATATCAGGGTGAAAGATCAAGGAGTCGGTATCCCAGATGAGAAAATTGTGTATCTTTTTCAACCATTTTACTGTAAAAAGAAGAATAGTACTGGTTTCGGTCTAATGATTAGTGACAATATTATTAAAGAACATAATGGAACAATTGAAGTTAAAAGTGAGTTAGAAATGGGTACAACAGTCGATATTTATCTTCCACTAGTAAAATCATATGACCATTTATCTCAGCAGTTACAATAAATTTTATCAGAATACATAGAGGTACAAGCGGCTCACGCAAAATGGAAGTGAAGAACAGAGATTAGTAGACTTGCGAGTCAGAAGTAGGGGCAAGTAGGTATTTGAGAACCCTTAATATGGGTGTGTAAAGGTGGGATACATTTACGCAGAATCAGGATAATCGTGTAAATGTATCCAAAAATACTTTGACATACGTCGAGTACGTGATGGTGTTTCCATTAATTCCGTAAAATAATATAAACTAAATAAATAATGTAGGACGCGGCAAGTACAAATCCTTCGCGCTTTCCAACTTTGTATCCAGTCCTTGAGAAAATTAATAATACAACAGTCAGTACAATCATAAACACAACATCAATTAATACTTTACCGTTCACCGCTAATGGAGAAATTGCAGAAGAGATACCAAGAACAAATAAAATATTGAAAATATTACTGCCTATAATATTCCCTAACGCAATTTCACTTTCTTTTTTCAGTGCTGCTGTAATAGATGTTACAAGTTCAGGAAGAGATGTTCCTATTGCAATAATCGTAAGCCCCACCAATGTTTCGGACATGCCCAGAGAGTAGGCAATTTCTGTACCGTTATCTACTACTAAATCCCCTCCGAATATAATTGCAGCCAGCCCTAATATCGTAATAAATATATTTTTACCCCATTTGATGTTCGTAGGTGCGGGTTCGTTCGCTGCACTTTTTCGACCTTTTAGGCCGCTTTCTATAACATAGTACAAAAAAATGGAAAGAAACAACAAGAAGATGAACCCATCGCTTCGTGTAATCATATTGTTGCTGTGCCCCTGCAATGCAATATCACTCATAAGGATGAGCAAAGCAATACTTGCCAGTAAGGTAAACGGGATTTCTTTTTTAACATTCTCACTTTCAACTTTCAAAGGATATAAAAAAGCAGCCACTCCAACTACGAGAGTAATGTTGAAAATATTGCTGCCAACTACATTTCCCACAGCAACACCAGCACTTCCTTCCAGTGCAGCAATAATACTGACAGTCGCTTCCGGAGAACTTGTCCCAAAAGCTACAATTGTTAATCCGATTAAAATAGGCGGGACCCGAAGCAGTCTTGCGATATTGGAAGACCCGTCAACAAAAGAGTTAGCTCCTATTATCAACAACGCAAATCCAACAACTAATAAAATATAAGCCATTAATATTTCCCCTCCATTCAAGTGCTTTTACTAGCACATTCTATCACTTTAAATATACCCCCTTATTAGGAAATATAAAAATAATAGCGCGGGAAATGATACATTTTATTAGGATATTTTTCTTTTGAACTAAGTATTTATAAAAGTATCTATTTTCAGGTACAGGAGTGTACTGAAGCAGAAAAAGGCCTACTCCTGCGGGATCCAGCGCGAGTGTTTGATACCCTGCAGGAGCGCCAGCGACGAGTAGGCTCAAGTGTGTCTTTTGAAAAGCTGGGGAACGGACTATTTTTTAGTTATGTCCCAATCTCTTCATATATTCATATTGTTTTTCAGTAGCGTCTGCAATCGCTTTGGTTTCATGTACGGTACCAAATGGATGCTCTGGCGGTGCATAGATGGAATATAATTTGATCGGTTGACTGCCGGTATTCTTGAGATTATGCCATTTTCCAGCTGGTATGGTAAAGATATCGTCATCCTGAACGTTACGTACGAAGTCCAATCGCTCTTTCGTATCACCTATTTGAACCAGTCCTTGCCCATTTTCTATACGTACAAACTGATCAACATCAGAATGCATTTCTAGTCCGATATCTTCACCTGGATTGATACTCATCAATGTTAGTTGCAAATGTTTACCTGTCCAGAGAGCTGTACGGAATGTATCGTTTTGATTTGTAGCTTCTTCTATATTGATAACTAGCGGAACCGTGCCATAATCAGTTAGGCTGCTGTCTCCATGCGCAACAACTTCATTCGGAGGCATGTATGCAGGCTGCAAAGGATCTCTAGGACAAGGCATAATATAGAAGGGAACATAATAACAAACATTCATAAAACTTGGATGATTGAAGATTATACTCATTCCTTTCATAGCGCTTTTCCATGTAGTATATGATGTGGACCTAGAAGTGTGATGAAAATGAATGCGGGTATGAAAAATAGCATTGTGGCTAAACCTACTATGGCTTGAATTCACATACTGGACATATGTAAGCGTTATGACTTTGAATGAATTGTGAAAACTTTCACAAGGTGCTTCCAATGATGCCAAAAGAGGGTATGATAAGAGTAACAAAAGAAAGTAGTTATAGATTCTTACCGAGAGAATCAAAATACAAACCAAAAGGAGACTGAACAACATGTGGGTAATCACTTTGTTCGAACAAGAAAACGTACGGATTTTTGAATTTGCGGAGAAAGCAGAAGCGACAAATGCTATGAAACAATTCAACGAGTACGCTGTTCTATCCTTTACAAAATAAACAGCAATAAATAGTACTAAACATTTCTACTACTGAACTTTATAAATATAAAAATCAAAAGGAGACTAAAAAACATGTGGGTAATTACATTGTTTGATCAAGAGAATGTACGAATCTTTGAATACGCCGAGAAAGTTGAAGCAACAAACGCGATGAAGAAATTCAGTAAATATGCTGTTCTATCTTATACAAAATAATAGCGTAACAACTCACTCACAGCCTTTCCTGCTGTGAGTTTTTTTATTTGGAAATGAAGTGTTGGGCTTAATCTTGTAAGACATTGGACACTAAAGATCGTCGAATCATACAATATTTTGTTTATATTTACATTAAATTATTTAGTAAATTCATGCATAACTTTACTTCCAATAACAAGAAAACGTTTGCAGACACAATTTCGCCTTATGTAAGCGTTTTGTCTTTGAATGAATTGTGAAAACCTTCACATGGTAGTTTCTTTTGTTGTAGAACAGCGTATGATAAGAGTAACAAAAGAAATTGGTTGGCAGATTCCATTCAGGAAATATATAACCGATTAAAAAAGGAGACTGAACAACATGTGGGTAATCACTTTGTTCGAACAATCAAACGTACGAATCTTTGAATATGCGGAGAAGACAGAAGCAACAAACGCAATGAAAAACTTCAGCAAGTACGCAGTTCTTTCTTATACAAACTAAGCCAAGGCTTTTTATAGCATTAGATCAAAACAATACAAACTCAGAGGAGACTGAATAACATGTGGGTAATCACTTTGTTCGAACAATCAAATGTACGAATCTTTGAATATGCGGAGAAGGCAGAAGCAACAAACGCAATGAAAAATTTCAGCAAATACGCAGTTCTTTCTTTTACAAACTAAGCCAAGGATTTTTATAACGGAATACCAATACAAACTCAGAGGAGACTGAATAACATGTGGGTAATCACTTTATTTGAAACAGCAAACGTACGAATCTTTGAATATGCGGAGAAGGCAGAAGCAACAAACGCAATGAAAAACTTCAGCAAATACGCAGTTCTTTCTTACACAAACTAATCTACTATCATCCAGCCCGCAGCTATACTAGCTGCGGGTTTTTCATATTTTCTAAATAACATTGACTAATTCATTGTTTTCAGATAGGATTAATTTAATTGATCAGTCAGTCAGTTATGAAAGAGGTGAAAAGAATCCCTACAATTCAAATAAATCGAAAAAAGTTGGATAGAAAAAATCAATTGATAGATATTGCTTTAGAACTGTTTGCTACGAATGGTTTTGAGGGGACGAAGATATCGGATATCGTTGCAGCTGCCGATGTGTCACAAGGGACATTCTATTGGTATTTCAAAAGTAAAGAAAGTATTGTAATTGAAATAATTCTACTAAGTGGTAAAGAATTACTGCAAGTGGTTGGTCAGGGGTATCGCACAACGGGTGGAACGGTTCAAGATTCGGTTGATGCTTCCCGTAATTTATTTGTACAGTTATTTACCTTCGCTGAAAAAAATCGATACTTTATGGAAATTCTATGTAAAGGTATGCATTTTCAACCTGCAATTCAACAAGAGTTAGATGCTATTCGGTCTGATATTCACCATGCGTTCACAAAAAACATTAAAAGAGCGCGTGAGTTGCAAATATTGCCTGATATAACGTATCCAGAACGAAAAGCAGCGTTTTTATTATCTTTAGTAGAGGGTGTCATTACACGTTGGTTAATCGATCAGGAAAAGGGCGAATCAACTTTTGAAGGAATGACACCGGAAGAGTTAGCCGAGGAAATGGTAACATTTGAGTTTTATGGTTTAATGGGTATTTAAAAAAGAAGGAGAGAGAAAAATGAAACATACGACAAAAGTGATACTGGCAATGGTATTGATGTTATCCTTACTACTTGCAGCATGTGGTAAAGGTGATAACAAAGCAGGAGAAAGTACAAAGGATAATGAAAAAGCGAGTAATCTTCTAGAAGAAATTAAAGAGCGTGGTGTCATTAAAGTAGGCATGATGGGGACGTACGCACCTTATAATTTCCTAAATGATAAAAAGGAAATGGACGGATTTGATGCAGACATTTCAAAAGCATTGGCAAAGAATCTTGGTGTAGAGCCTGAATTTATTGCGCAAGAGTTTTCAGGGATGATTCCAAGCCTTCAAGCAGGTAAATTTGATATCGTAGTGAGTCAGATGACTATAACAGATGAACGAAAAGAACAAATGGACTTCACACAGCCATATATAACAAATGAAGTAAAGGTAATTGTAGTAGAGAACAATACTGACATTAAAGAAAAAGAAGATTTTGTTGGAAAAAATATCGGCGTGGGCCTTGGAACAAATGACGAGACTTATTTGCGAACGGTATTAATGCCCGAAATTGGTGATTTCACAATTAAAACGTATGATGATGTCATTACTTCATTAAAAGATTTGGACGCTGGCCGTATTGATGCCACGATTAATAATCTATATGCATTAAAACCAATCATTGCTGAAAATGGATTTAAAATTAAAGCTGTAGGTAAACCTGTAAAAGCAGATCCAGCCGGTGTAGCTGCTAAAAAAGGGAATGAAGAATTAATTGCTGCGTTAAATGAGGCGTTAACACAAATAAAAGAAGATGGAACGTATAATGAAATCTTCAAAAAATGGTTTGGTGAAGAACCTCCAGCAGAATGATGAAAGCGGGATGGAATCTGGATGACTATAGTTATTGAAAATTTACCTTTCTTATTAAAAGGTGCTTACTACACATTATTAATTACAATGATATCCATGTTCTTTGGTTTGATCATAGGCGTACTAACTGCGATTGCCCGTTTAAAGGGCAATCGTCTTCTTCAAGGAATCTCCCGAATATATGTTTCAATTATTAGAGGAACTCCACCACTCGTTCAAATAGTAATCGTCTACTATGGATTAGTAGATTACGGTATTACATTAGGACCACTGACAGCAGCTTGTATTGCATTAAGTATAAATATAGGTGCGTACGTTTCTGAAACTTTTCGTGGGGCCATTCAAGCTATACCGCCTGGTCAAACGGAGGCAGCATTAGCTACAGGCATGTCTGAGCAACAGGCAGTCCGACGAATTATTTTACCGCAAGCCATTCGAGTTGCAATTCCACCATTAGGAAATACGTTTGTCGGGATGTTAAAAGAAACGTCGTTAGTATCTGTTATTGCTGTCACTGAATTATTGCGGTCAGCCCAATTGTTAGTTGCACAGTATTATGTCTACATGCCAATTTACTTGTCCATAGGTGTGATGTATTGGATTATGAGCACTGGTTTTACAGTCATTTTAAATAAAGTAGAAAAACGGCTATCCGTGTATTAAAAGGAGGATCTGGTTTGATTCAGACGAAGAACCTATCGAAGAAATTCATAGATAATGAAGTGTTGAAAAATATTAGTGTGGACATACCAGATCAACAGGTAGTAGCGGTTATTGGACCAAGTGGATCAGGGAAAAGTACGTTTCTACGATGCTTAAACGGTTTAGAGGAAATATCAGGCGGGATTGTCGACGTAAACGGTTTGATCGTAGATGCTTCAGATCCTAAGAAAGTCAGACAAAAAAACGTTCGTTCCATTCGGCAACAAACAGGAATGGTATTTCAGCAATTTAACCTATATCCACATAAAACGGCTTTGGAAAATGTGATTGAAGCATTACTTATTGTGAAAGATATGAAAAAAAGTGATGCGGTTTTAATTGGTGAGAAACTTCTACAACGCGTTGGATTAATTGATAAAAAAGATGCCTATCCGTCAAAGCTATCAGGCGGTCAACAACAACGTGTGGCGATTGCACGTGCATTGGCGATGGAACCGGCTATTATGTTATTTGATGAACCTACTTCGGCATTAGATCCTGAACTAGTGGGGGAAGTGCTATCCGTCATTAGGGAATTAGCGAAGGAAGGAATGTCAATGATCATCGTCACGCATGAGATGAGATTCGCACGCGATGTGGCGGATCGAATTCTTTTTATGGCAGATGGAGAAATTGTTGAAGATACCACATCTGAACAGTTCTTTGAAAATCCGCGAACCGAACGTGCAAAAAAGTTCTTAGAAAAAGTAATTGAGTACTAAGAGAAAGGTTGGTTTACTGATGAATGTTCAAGCGAAATGGTTAGGTGGTAGAGCCTTTACGGCAGTTGGACCTTCGGGATTTGATATGTCAATGGATGCTACAGCAGCCTATGGAGGAGAAGGAAATGGAAATACACCGACAGAGATGTTGCTAGGTGCTTTGGCTGGGTGTATAGGGATAGATATCACGATGATTTTGAATCCCCACCTTGATCAAATTAAAAGCATTGATATAGAAGTAAAAGGTACTAGACGAGAAGAGCTACCTACAGCATTTACAGCAATTGAAATTGTTTTTACAATTGATGGAGACATTACGCCTAAAAAAGTATGGCGCGCCATTAGGTTAGGTAAGGATAAATATTGCGCTGTCTCCGCTTCATTAAAAGCGGATGTGCACTTCTCACTTTTGTTAAATGGAGTTCAAGTTGAGGAAGTATGACGAATAGAATATTGTTCATGTAATACGTAACCCGTAGCTATCGTAGCTGCGGGTTTTTCTAAGTACTTCGTAAGAAAACTAGTTGGAATGGGATGAACGGTTGATTTCCTGTGCTAGAATATCTCTATATCAATCATTAGCATATAGAAGAATATAACTACATTTCACTATTTCTATTGGAATCATTTTGATAAAGAAGGGAATTTTCTATGTTAGCAAAGGTAAATATGTGGTTGCAACGAAGAATTGCGATTTTAACACCGCTTAGTTTAGTGTTAGGTGTGTTATTCCATCAAGTAGGAGAGCAGCTATTATTCGTCGTCTCCTGGTTGTTTGCGTTTATGACGTTCGTAGGTAGTTTAGGTATGAATGCAAAAGAGACGAAAATGGTTGTGAAATACCCTAGTTTCGTTCTCGCGAGTATCGCGTTTTTGCATATACTCATGCCTGGTTGGGCTTATGTTCTCTCTACTGTATTCTTTGATGATCACTTACTAACGGTTGGTTTTGTGTTGGCCGTTGCCATACCTACTGGGGTTACAAGTATTATTTGGGTATCGATTACAAGGGGGAATTTACCACTCTGTCTGTCTATCATTTTGATCGATACGTTGTTAGCACCTATCATTATACCGGCAATTATTCATGTTGTGGCTGGAGAACGAATTGCGGTAGATACGACTTCACTTATCTTGAACTTATTATGGATGATTGTATTACCGACATTGCTCGGTATTTTATTGAACGAACTGACGAAAGGGAAAGTGCAAACAACGTTGATGCCTAAATTAGCTCCATTTTCTAAGTTGAGCTTATTCGCAATCGTCGGTATTAACGCTAGTGCCGCGGCTCCTTATGTAAAAACAATTTCATGGGAATTATTCGGTGTGATCGCGCTTGTATTGTTTATTGCCATTACGGGATATGCTACCGCTTTAGCGATTGGACACTTATTATGGAAAGATCCAGACATTGCGACAACGTTCATGTATGTTGCAGGTATGCGTAATATTGCGACTGGTGTCGTAGTGGCGACTACATTTTTCCCTGCCAAAGTGGTTGTGCCAGTCGTTTTCGGTATGTTGTTTCAGCAAGTATTAGCTTCTTTCTACAGTAAAGTGGCAGAACGATATAAGTTGTATCAAGTTCGCTTAACGTAAATCGTTTAATGAAAACTGCCGCCTTCTGATTGACAGAGAAGCGGCAGTTTGTTTATTTCCTCTTATTTTTCTTATTCGAAGATTTTGTATCAAAGTCAGCAGATAATTCCTCGTGTCTATTGTCGTTAGGGTTATTGTTATTACTGTTGCTAGCATCTTTGCTTTTGCTTTGATACGTACCTAGTGGATTATGCGTACGTTCATTCATCGTTTTATTATTGTTTTTATTAGCTATGTTAAACACCTCCTAAAGCGTATTATGGACGGGAAAGAGTAAATCATTCTATAGGCATGTCATTTTGTTGTTAGCAAAAAAATGGTAGTATATCTAAAAGAGGAGGTGGGCATTTGCGAAACATAGTTAAACTTATGATGGTACTAATCGCATGTACATTACTTTCTTTGCTGGCGGGATGTTCTGATCAACGGGACAAACAGCAACAACAGCAAGATGAGCAGCAACAAGAAGCTACACCAATCGAGCATATTTCTGCAAGCGATAAGCAAAATGAAGAAATTCAAGCAGTTCTTCATCATATGTCTATAGACGAAAAAATAGGTCAGCTCATTTTAATGGGTGTCGAAGGTCCGCAGCTTGATGCTAAAGCGAAAGCCTTCGTAGCAGAACAACGTGTAGGTGGGATTATTTTATTCAAACGAAACTTCGACAATGTCACGCAATCGCTACAGTTGATCAATGCACTGAAAGAAGCGAATATACAAGGAAGTACGCCATTATTAATTGGTGTGGATGAAGAAGGAGGTCGCGTGACGCGTTTGCCGCAGGAATTAGTGAAGACACCGACGAATCGCTATATTGGAAATGTGGCGGGTGGGGAATTCTCATTTGATATTGGCGAACTTCTTGGCGACAAACTACATGCATTTGGACTCAATATGGACTTTGCACCCGTACTGGATGTTGACAGTAATCCGAACAATCCAGTGATAGGCGATAGATCCTACGGTGCGAATCCGCAAATCGTCAGTGCCGCAGGAATAAGCCAAGCTGAAGGAATGAAGTCGCGCCACGTCATTCCTGTAGTAAAGCATTTTCCAGGTCATGGAGACACAAGTGTGGATTCCCACATAGATTTACCAGTGATTACTCATGATAAGAAACGGCTAGATGAAATAGAATTGCTACCGTTTAAGCAAGCGATTGAAAGTGGAATAGATGCAGTAATGGTCGGTCATTTAATTGTACAAGCCTATGATCCATCGACACCTGCTTCTATGTCTAAACCGATTATTCAAGAGTTGCTGCGTGACCAATTACATTTTGACGGTGTAGTTATTACAGATGATTTAATTATGGGTGCAGTACAAAAAAACTACTCGATTGGTGAGGCTGCGCTTCAAACGATTCAGGCAGGCGGAGATATTTTACTCATTGGGCATGGATATGAACCTGTCCAACAAGTGTTAACCGCATTGAAAAACGCAGTTACTTCAGGAGAATTGACGGAAGAACGTATTAACCAAAGTGTCGAACGGATTCTGAAGCTAAAAATGACCTACGAGCTAGATGACACACAACGTGATAACATAGATGTTGATGAACTCAATCGACAGACAAAAGAACTGCTAGAGAAAATGAAAACTAGCGAAGGATAAGGGGAACTAATGAATTGGGAGAACAAGTACTTTTGCTTCATGGATTTAGTAAGACTGCACGTGATATGCAGACATTAGCCACTAATTTAGAAAGTCGTGGATATCAGTGTCAATCGTTAAATTTACCATTAACTAGACGTGAGTTTGATTTATCCACTGCTCTTGTAGAAAATACTCTTTATGATATGGCGTCAAAACAAGATACGAAAATTCATTTAGTTGGGCATAGTACAGGTGGCTTACTACTACGCAATGTGCTGAAAGAAACGGAAGTTATTCAATCGATTGGCCGTTGCGTCCAGATTGCTACGCCAAACCGTGGAAGTCGACTTGCGCATATAGCGAGTAAAGTGATGCGCTCCACGGAGTATTTTCGAACGCTTAAATCTTTACATGCTTCTTATATAGAAAAATTAAATTTGCCTGACTTTACACCTTTCCCTATCGGAGGGATTGCAGGAACACGTAATCATTTATGGCTAGGAAAATTATTGCCAGGTGAGAACGACGGACTTGTAGAGCTGGAGTCTGTTCATTATCCAGGCCTTTCTGATTTCATCACATTGCCTTACGGACATACAGAAATTCATCATAAACAAGAAGTCGCTGAATTAACTGCGCGCTTTTTGCAGACAGGTCGCTTCTAATGGTACATAATTATTTATTTGAAGAATTTCACAGCCTCTACTCACTTGTAAAAATCGCATAGTCGGGCATGCTAAGCGTGAGGGAATAGTGAGGAGGATGATTGGATGAGTATTTACGAAGATGTGAAAAAGTTAAAAGCTTTTCGTTGTGATGACCGTTGTGTATTATCGGTATACTTGAACACCAATCCAGCAGATCCTGAACAACAGCAAGCGGCGTGGCGTATTCATCTAAAGTCTGGTCTGAAACGATTGGATGAATACTTGGTTGCTTCTGGTAATGAAAAAGAATTAACTGCTTATCGCTTAGTGAAAGACCAAGTGATGAAAGAAGTGGAAGATAAGCAAAATGATTTAGCAAAAGGTGTCGTTATTTTTGCGGCAGCAGATCCAAAAATTTGGTCTGTTCATTATGTTCAAGTCGCTGTCAAAACGAGTTTTCATTGGGAAAATCATGCGATGACTGAAGAATTGGAGTATATGTTAAAAGCATACCCAGAGGCTGGAATAATCCTCCCGAGTTATAGCAACGTACGCATTTTGAATACTGCGATGGGAAGAGTGCATGACGAAGTTGTCTATGAATTCGATTCAGGTCTTGATGTATGGAAAGAACAAAAAGGGGTTATTTCTTCTATACAACGAGGTGTTGGGGGACATACAGACGGATTTGATATCAGGCTAAAAGAAAATCTAGAACGCTTTTATAAAGATATGGGATCTGTCGTTAGTAAAATGAAAGCAAAACGAGGGTGGAAAGAAATTCATGTGGCGGGTGAAGCAGAGATTGCTAACAGCTTTGCATCGGTTTTGCGTGAAAAGCCAGAAAGCTGTATTCACAAAAACTTCGGGAAATTAAACAATAATCATATCATCCAAAAAGTCTTCGAATCCCGTTAATAAAGTACGGACATGTTGCCAGTGGCAGCATGTCCTTTTTGATTTGACGACAATATAAAGGAATAACGACATAATTTTAGAAGTCCAATTGGCTCCATGATCAAGTAGACGATTAGGTAGCGTGAGATCGAGAATCTGGTTGTGGCGAAGCGAAGGAAGAAATTCAAGCCACGCCTTTAGGAAAATATTCTTCTATCGAAAATCCCAGATTAATCAGCAACCTATTGGCGAACTTACATATCCTAATCAAACTAAAAAGTCTTTTCACGTGTTATACTGAACTACATCAAAGTTCTACAGTAACATCGGAGGTATTATCCAATGAAACATCTCGCAGGCGGTATCCAATGGACTATCTTCCTTATCGCTTCATCAATCGCAGCACCTATCGCCATTGCACATGTTTTCGGAATGGATCCGATAGAAACATCACTATTCATGCAACGAACAATATTTGTACTAGGTATTGCATGTCTAATCCAAGCCTTTTTCGGCCATCGAATGCCGATTAATGAAGGGCCAGCTGGCTTATGGTGGGGAATTTTTGTAGTCTACGCGGGTATGGTCGGCATATTTTACACGACTTCAACAGATGCACTACAAGCGTTGCAAAGTGGGATGCTTTATAGCGGGGTACTATTTTTCATTTTAGCCGCCACTGGAATCATCACGAAGATGAAGGTGCTTTTTACCCCAGCCATTACATTCACTTATTTATTGCTTCTCATATTGCAGTTGAGTGGCACATTCATCAAGGGAATGATGGGTGTCGAAGAAGTGGGTGATTATTTAGATCCTGTCATTTTAGGTGGAAGTTTTATTGTCTTATTAATTACATTCATTGCAATGAGCAATAAACGTCCGACAGTTTCCAAATATGCAGTCCTCATATCAATTGTTCTTGGTTGGGGATTATTCCTATTACTCGGTAAGACACCGGACGTTGCTAAAGTTTCAGATCAACTCATTCAATTGCCGAAGATGTTCGTCTACGGTCACCCAGTATGGGATAGTGGCGTATTCGTAACGGCTGTATTCATTACGTTATTGCTCGTAGCCAATATGCTGGCTGCGATGCGGGTTATGGAATATTTATTAATACATTCCTTTGATATCACACCACCTGACCGATTGCGTCAAGGTGCTTTTGCTTCAGGATTTATCCATCTAATTGCTGGACTATTCTCTGCAATTGGATCAGTTCCAATCTCGGGATCAGCAGGATTTGTCGGTACGACGCGTATGCCATCGATGAAGCCGTTTATTGTGGGAAGTATTTTACTAATAATGATTACGCTTTTTCCTAGTGTTATGGCGATTTTTGCATCACTTCCAGCACCCGTTGCATATGCTGTAACATTCGCAATTTTTACTAAGATGGTATCTATGGCATTCAACGAACTCGACGCGGATCCCGAGAAGGATCGTGCAAGACAAGCTGTTGCCTTCGGTTTAATGGTCGGTGTCGGCACGATGTTTGTTCCGGCAGATAGTTTATCTCAACTACCTGCTATTGTTGCCTCTACACTTTCCAACGGACTGATTACAGGGACACTTTTAGCTATTTTGATTGAACAGTTTATGATCCGTCGAATGAATAAAAGAACATCGCTAAAGTAAATGCAAAAGCCTAACACCAGTCGTGTCAGGCTTTTAGTATTATTTTCTTTTGTCTTCGGTTGCACGATACACTTCTTTTAATGCCTCGCGATATTCTTTACCCGTAGCATTTTCACGAACACGTGCTGACTCGTCGGCACTAGCTTCAAACTCTAAACCCATTTCTTCGTTGATTGTGTCTTTATGAAAAAGACCTCGAATACGTTTATTCATTGTATATCCCTCCTTGTCCTACTATGTCTTGTTTTGCCAGAAAAAATACATGGATGCATGTTTTTAGGATAAGAAAGAGGAGTCTCTAGTCGAATGTCGAATGAAATGTAGTAGAAGCACAATTCAGAATTGAAGGAGAGGAAATGTACATGAGTAAAAAAGTATTAATTCTCGGTGGGGATGCAGTTGAGGCTTTAGAGATTTTTTATCCGTATTACCGTTGTTTAGAAGAAGGATTTGAGACGACGATCGCTTCGCCTTCCGTGAAGAAATTGTACACAGTCACTCATGATTTCATCGATGGTATGGAAACGTATGTAGAGAAGCCAGCATATGGTTTGGATTCACATATCGCTTTTAAGGATGTTAACCCAGCAGATTATGATGCGTTAATAATTCCAGGTGGCCGTGCACCAGAATATATCCGTTTAGATGAATCACTTCCAGCAATCGTTCGTCATTTCTTCGAGGAAAATAAGCCAGTGGCCGCTGTCTGTCACGCAGCACAAGTATTGTCTGTTCTTCCTGATTTAATGAAGGGAAGAGAGATGACAGCTTATATTGCATGTAAACCAGACGTCACCGCAACAGGTGCCACGTATATCGAAAAGGATCTTCATACAGAAGGTAACCTTGTATCAGGACACGCATGGCCGGACTTACCAGGCT
Source organism: Sporosarcina sp. GW1-11 (assembly GCF_033088395.1). Classification (NCBI taxonomy): domain Bacteria; kingdom Bacillati; phylum Bacillota; class Bacilli; order Caryophanales; family Caryophanaceae; genus Sporosarcina; species Sporosarcina sp. GW1-11. The sequence continues at coordinate 67,478 of NZ_JAPMIW010000006.1, forward strand.
TGATGAGAGAATTTATGAAGATGGTTAATAAGTAAGAAAAAGATGCAAAGCCATTGGACTTTGCATCTTTTTTATACAATACTAGCAAATAGAATAAACATCAGTATTACAATGAATGGAGTCAGAAGAACTAAAAACATACCTACAATGATCATAATTACACCAAATCCACGCCAGGAAGAGAAATGATGAACAATACCAATCCCTTTTGATAAAATGACTGTAGAATAGATACTGACGCCTAACGTCAATAAATTAACCAGTAATAAGATAGCAGACGTCCCGCTTAGCATCGCATAGGAATCCGTAAATAATGCCTTACCGAAGATGATGACAATTATAAGATTGATAGGCATCAGCCAAATTAAAGGGATGGAAGCAATAGGTACCATTTGCAACATATCGTTGAAATTACCATTTCCACGAAGCCACTTACCTACCCAAGTGTATAACCCCGCAGCGATAAACAGGCTAATGATACTTCCGATAAAAGTAGAAAGTATACCGAGAAGAATGATAGCTATAAGTGGCAGGCTTGAAAAAAGATCAGTCTCAGCAAATGAAGTCATACCAACACCGATGGAAGAAAGAAATAAAATAAAAAAACTATAACTCCATGTTTTGTATTCCAGAACATAACGAATCGTTTCCTTTGGTTGTGTCCATATAGATACGAGTGGATTCATAAATCACAACCCCCTTTCTTTACTATAGTATACGTTTCATCACTTCTATATGTTTCAAAAGTAAGGAATTATAATCCTCATACGTTAAAAGTTAGCGTGTATTTGATATACTTTCTCTTACAGTTACTTAAGGAGGACGAATTCAATGGCAAAATTATTCACACCTTATACAATCCGCGGCGTAGAATTTAAGAACCGCATCGCGATGGCACCGATGTGTATGTATTCCTCTCATAATCAAGATGGGAAAGTACAGGATTGGCATAAAGTTCATTATCCAACACGTGCGGTAGGGCAAGTGGGTCTTATTATTGTAGAAGCGACAGCTGTTCAACCAGCGGGGAGAATTTCTAACGAAGACTTAGGGATATGGTCAGATGATCATGTGGAAGGATTGACGGAAATCGTTCGATTGATGAAACAACATGGTGCGAAGACAGGAATTCAGTTGGCACATGCAGGTAGAAAATCGACAGTAGACGGAACAATTTATGCACCGAGTGCCATTGCATTCAGTGAGGATTATAAGATACCGGCCGAGATGACTGTCGCAGATATTGAGGAAACGATTGAAGCGTTTAAGCAAGCGACAATTCGTTCCAAGCAAGCAGGTTTTGACGTTATCGAAATTCATGGCGCCCACGGTTATTTAATCAACGAATTCCTATCACCATTATGTAATCAACGTACAGATGAATATGGTGGATCAGCAGAAAATCGTTATCGATTATTAGGGCAAGTCATTGATGCTATCCGTTCCGTTTGGGATGGCCCACTGTTTGTTAGAATTTCAGCGGAAGATTATGCAGATGGAATGGACACTGCACAATATGTCGAGATGGCGCGTTGGATGAAAAAGCAAGGTGTAGATTTGGTGGACGTTAGTACTGGTGGAGTAGTGCGGGCAACTATTCATCCATTCCCAGGCTACCAAGTCCCATCTGCAGATAAAATTCGCAACGAAGCAAATATAGCTACAGGAGCGGTCGGCTTAATCACCTCTGCTCTACAGGCAGAAGAAATTCTGCAGAATGGTCGTGCGGATATGGTGTTGCTTGCACGCGAGTTACTACGTGATCCATACTGGCCGTACAGAGCAGCAAAAGAGTTAGGTGTAAAAATCGAATCGGCTGTTCAATATAATCGTGGCTGGACGTACAAAAAATTGTAATAACAATCTTCATAGAAATCCACCCTATTAAACACAGGTATTCATATCATTTCCGCTCTCACTGTATAGCAAATTAACTTACGGATATACTACGTCTATATGGGAGGGGATTTTCATGGAAGATTTCACATTTACGGATGCGATCTTACAAGATTACAAAGCAGGTATGGGTGCAATGAGCGAAAAGATACCTAATGTACTTAAATCATTTAATACATTTTCAGAAGCATGTTTTGAAGAAGGCGAAATTAGTCAAAAGCAAAAGCACTTGATTGCGCTTGCGGTCAGTGTTTATGCACATAGCGAATATTGTATTATCTATCATACAAAAGGCTGTGTAGATAGCGGTTGTAGCTCAATGGAAATTCTAGAAGCAATCAGTATAGCAGCCGCACTTGGCGGTGGCAGTGCGCTGAGTCAAGCGGTCACATTAGTAATGCAGACTATGGATGATTTACAAGAAGATCCGAATCCGATTCAATGAAGTGAACCTTACCGAATGCTCTCGGTAAGGTTTTTCACTTTAGTAAATGAACTAACTCATAACTCAAGGCAACTTACTCATATAGTAGACATTGTGCAGTGATCTATCGGATGATAGGGTGGAAGGGAGTGGGAATGTTGATTCAAACATCAAATGCTTTATTAACGAAAGAAGACTTTAAAGAACGAAAAGATTTGCCTGAATGGTTGCTTAGAGAATATGAGACGTTCCATAGGATTGTGACAGATAAGACTTTTCCGTGTTATTTTGGGATGGCGGGGGAGAACAAAGGTGAACTGCGCTATGCGTATATACATCAAAAGGATTGGTCTACTCTACCTCATGCGCTAGAAGCATTTTTAACATTGTTTGAAAACCTTAAGCATAAGCGCCACGGATTATTTGTTTTTGTTGAACCTTTCCAAGCAGAAAGTACTATAGAAATCTATCGTCAACAATTCTGGGATATCTTACAGTATCTGCACAAAGAAGATACAAAAGAATGGCCGGCTGACGCACCGCGGGATCCAAATCACTATCTTTGGGACTTCCACTTCCATGGTCAACCAATTTTTGTATTCGGCAATGCCCCTGCTTATAAACAACGGAAAACACGCAATTTAGGGAACTCTCTTATTATCGGATTCCAACCGCGTAAAATTTTCAAGGGGCTTGAAGGTACTGAAAAAGGGGGGATCAATTCACGTGAGAAAGTACGTGAACGGGTCGAAGAGTGGGATGCATTACCGAAGCATCCAGACATCAGCCACTTTGGTGATCCTACGCATAATGAATGGAAGCAGTTCTTCATTGGAGACGACTGCGAACCGCTAACTGGAAAATGTCCGTTCAACCATAAAGAGATGTGAGAGGGGATGGGACAAAACCTCAAGAATGCATGAAGGACATTCCCTTCATGCATTTTTCTTTTTGACTACGTAGTTATAGACGTGGCTTTTTTAGATACAGGAGCGCAGGGTTATGGACTATTTTCTAGTAATGTCCCAGCCCCATTATTCAACGGAAAATGACCGTATTGCCATTCGGTTCTACTGTTGCAAAACATATACTCCTTGCTATGCATGCCATGAAGAAAAAGGTGTGGACATTAATCTACTGAAAAAGAACTATTACAAAAAAATTAATTATTTAGAAAATACATACAAATTAAATTGAATATATGCAATAATGATACTTATTCGATAAATCTTTGATATAACTGACGATACAGAGAGGAGAATAACTATGGGCAATGAAGGTACTGCTAGAAAAGAAAGGCGCGGGTTATTCAATCGCTTTCTAGACTCTATCGAAAAATACGGGAACAAGTTACCGGATCCGGTCATGCTTTTCGTATATATTACAGCTATTATTTTAATTTGTTCCTTTATTTTTGGTAAGCTCGGAACTACGGCTATTAACCCTGGAACGGGCGAAGAGATTGTGGTGATCAATCTTTTAAATGGTGAAGGATTCATTAAGATGATGTCGAACCTAGTCGTGAACTTTACGAGTTTTCCACCGCTTGGTTTAGTGTTAGTTGTTATGTTCGGTGTAGGACTTGCAGAATCTACAGGTCTCATTTCTGCGGCGATGAAGGTAACCATTTTAAATGCACCAAAAAAGATTATTTTACCGGTCATCGTGTTAGTGGCGATTTTAGGAAATGCTGCTGCTGATGCGGCTATGGTCGTATTGCCTCCAATTGTTGCGATGATTTTCATTGCGCTCGGACGTCATCCGATTGCTGGTTTGGCGGCAGCTTATGCATCTGTTGCAGGTGGATTTTCTGCAAACTTGATCTTGAGTGTACTCGATCCATTAATCGCAGGATTTACGGAAATAGGCGCACAGATTTATGATCCAACGTATATAGCAAATCCGGCGATGAATTACTATTTCCTTGCTGTTTCTGCAATAATTTTAGTGCCTGTCGCTGTATTGGTTACAACGAAAATAGTAGAACCGCGTTTAGGGGCTTACGAGGGGGAAATGGAAACAGTTGAAGATTTATCTTCTATTGAAAAGAAAGGTTTAGTATGGGCAGCGTTGTCTGTCGTGGCTTTTGTAGCTATTATCTTATACTTATCCATTCCACAAGACGGCCTATTGCGTGATCCAGAGACAGGATCTTTGACTAAATCACCTTTAATGGATAGTCTCGTACCATTTATGATGATTATGTTTATGCTTCCGGCATTAATTTATGGGAAAGTTGTTAAAGTGATTAAGGACTCGAAAGATTTTGCTGATCACTTAGCAAGAGCGATGTCAGGCATGGGAATGTATATCGTTATTGCGTTCGTAGCGGCGCAGATGATTGCGTACTTTAGTTGGAGTAACCTAGGGCCGATAGTTGCGATAAAAGGTGCGGAAACGTTGGAAGCATTAAGCTTGAAAGGGCTTCCTCTGTTCATTGGTTTCATTATTGTAGCCGCTTTAATTAACTTCTTAGTCGCAAGTGCTTCTGCGAAGTGGGCGATTCTTGCCCCGGTGTTCGTACCGATGTTCATGATTCTAGGTTATAACCCAGCAGTTACACAAGTGGCTTATCGTATAGGTGATTCCATTACGAATCCAATCACGCCGATGCTTGCCTATTTTGCTATTGCTTTAACATTTGCGAAAAAGTATGATCCAAAAATGGGGATTGGAACGTTTATGACGTCGCTTCTTCCATTTTCAATTGCCTTCAGTATTATGTGGATTATATTATTCGGAATCTGGTTTGTACTCGGTTTCCCACTTGGTCCAGAAGGTTCTATCTTGTTGAATAAATGACAAAAAGGGATATCCATTGAGGGTATCCCTTTTTCAATCATCAGTAGTCTTTAATTCATTCGAGGTACTGCAAAATATCTTCGATTGCTAATTCACCAGCGGTTTCCCAGCGGCTTTTATCGCGGATTCCCGCATCTTTATCTACTGGCTCCTGAAATTGATTAAACGAACCACTTAATAAAGAACTTGCATTCCGGTCAAGACCGGTGTTAACGACATGTTTGATCACATAAGGTTTTTTGAATTTAATATACGTATTATAATCGTCTAACTCACCATCATGAACGACAAATGGGACACGCAAGTAAATCGTCTCTCCGCCTTCACGTGATAGAATGGAATCAAAATGTCCCCTATTATAATCCCAACCGCCTCCAAAATGATATCCGTGATCTGAAACTTTATCGCGAAGCGGTCCAAAACACGCAAGTTTTCCTTCAATAGGCGTATCTAATTCCAGCATGCAATCACTCCTTTTTATTAGAATCCCTATATTCGTTGAAGTTTATACATGTTGTATGACTTTTTTGCAAATGTTTCTTAATATGACGAAAGGGTAAAATAAGTAAACAACAGGAGAAAATAAGGAGGAGAGTCTAATGAGTAGCAATCGATATATGGGAATGTATTTTAATGAGATGGAATTGATGAATAGAGTGCAGGAACTAAAGAGTGAAGGATGGCCGGAAGATCATATCTATGTAGTAGTGAAGAACGATGACCAGCTGACGATGGTAAGGAGTCGAACAGGAGCAGAAATTAAATCATCGGATGATTCCTGGTGGGGACGTTTCATGGGCTTCATTTCCGGCGAAGATCATGTGCATCGAATGGTAAGTAGTTTAGAGTTAGGGTCAGAAGAAACAGAACAGTTTTATCGTGAAATTGAGCAAGGCGGTATGTTGCTATACGTCGATTCAGGGCAAGCAAATCAGCAGTATATGGACAATACCGATTTTTATGGATTAAACCGTGGCGGAACAGATATCAATTTGGGTGCAAATGGATTAAGTGTGACAGATCAAGAGTTAAACGGTGGCGATCCTGCATTTAGACTGAATAAAACATTGCCAAATCCACTCGGGAATGAAAAAGATGAACGAGTACATGGAGATGAAATCAAACGGAGTCGACTGTAAAGAGGTTCGAATCCGGTGATAATTTAGCAACACTCTTGTGAACTTATTCATCGTCAGGTAAAATGAATGTAAAGCTACCAGGAAGGGGAAGAGTGTATGTTAAAGCATCCGGGTATTGCAGCCGTACTCAGTTTTTTCTGGACTGGTGTCGGACAAATCTACAATGGACAAATTCTTAAAGGGATTTTACTCATTATCTTGCAAGTGGTGAATGGCCTGCTAATGTTTATACTTATCGGATTTATTACCTATCCACTCGTATGGATTTGGGGAATATACGATGCCTATAAGACCGCTGAACGAATGAATCGAAACCAAACATACTATTAATAAAAAAATGTCCCGCCACATGGTTGGGACATTTTTTATTGAACTGATTTTAAGCATGGACATCGTACATAATTTCACCAGCAACTACAGTCTTCACTACTGTTATTGCAGGGATGTGATCGACAGCTACCGAAAATACATCTTCTGCTAAAATGGTGAAATCTGCATCGAATCCAACTGCTAGGCAACCACGTACATGTTCTTTTCCAATCGTAGCAGCCGCACCGGATGTGAAGAGTTGTACTGCTTCATAGCGACTGAGTTTTTGTTCTGGTAAATAGCCTTCATGTTGTTCAATCGGTAATCGTCTCGTAATTGCAGCGTGAATTCCAAGCAAAGGATTTGGATCTTCTATTGGTGCGTCCGAACCTCCACCACATATAAATCCTTTATCGAGAAGTTTCTTCCAAGCATATGCCCAGTCGAACCGATCATTTCCTAGACGTTCTTGCACCCAAGGGAAATCAGATGGGACGAAAGCAGGCTGAATATCTAAGACGATTGGCAATTTCTCCATGCGTTCTACTAAATCGTCACGCAATAAGACGACATGTATTAAGCGGTCTTTTTTACCCACAGGAACTGGATATTTTTCAATAACATCAAGTGCTTTTTCAGTAGCTAAATCACCAATTACATGGATCGCCACAGCTTCTCCATAGCTACGAGCGGTCTTTACATAGTCCTCTAATTCTTCATCTGTTAGGACAGCAGTACCGATGTTTTCTGCATCATCCGCATAAGGCTTGCTAAGTAATGCGGTACTACCGCCAAAAGCTCCATCTATGAAAAACTTCATCTCACCTGGCTCTACCCATGGTGAATTGTATGTAGCTTGTTCATCTGTCAATTGTTGGAATACGCTAAAATGACGCAATACATGCGTACGGAATTTTCGTTTGCCACCGAGTACGTTATTGAATGCTTGTAAAGGGGTTTGGTAATTACCGTAATAACCTAAGTCATCTGTTACAACACCGGTTAATCCAAGCGATAATAAATGATCTACTGAAGTTTCTAAAGCTTTTGTTACATAGGCTTCGGTAGGTTCAGGTAATAGCTGCAGGACGCGATGCATAGCACCTTCCTTTAATAGTCCAGTTGGTTCTCCATGTTCGTCGCGCTCAATTACACCATCATCTGGATCGGGCGTATCTTTTGTGATACCAGCTAGTTCCAATGCTTTAGAATTAACGATTGCCGCATGCCAACATGTACGTTTTAAAAGCATTGGTGATTTTGTAATCGTGTCGAGTTCATAACGCGTAAAGATTTTTCTGTCTGGGAAATTATTTTCATTCCAACCTTCGCCTATAAACCATTCATCTTCTGGCAAATCTTTATAAGCATGCATTAACTGATCCATCATGTCAGCAGAGGATGTAGCCTGCGAGAGATCTAATCGCAGCAACTTCTCTCCTTGACCGATAATATGCATGTGATTATCTATGAATCCAGGATAGACAAAAGCTCCTTGTAAATTTATTTCTTGCGTTGCTTGATCTTTTAATTGTTCATAGGAACCGATTTTTGTAATTTTACCATTTTCCGTTAGTAGCGCATCTACTGTATGACCTTCTTTTTGTAGCGTATAAAAAACTGCATTATGCCAAAGTGTTTTCAAATCGACCCCTCCTTACTATCTACTCTGCCTATAATAAACTGATACTAGCAAATGGACAATAGAAGAGGCACTTCAAACGAACCACTAATTATTAAAATGGCGGGAAATACTAGGAAGAGTCAAAAGCTACTTGTGTAAACTGTAGTGAACGCACTACTAATGAAGCTTCAAGTTTCGACAAAAAAACTGTCGCAAGAAGCCGTAACATACGACTACTTGGACAGCTCCTTATTTAATACATTTTCATATAACGATCAATTTCCCAAGGATGAACCGTAATTCGATAACTTTCCCATTCCTGATGCTTCGCTTCACTAAAATTCGCAAATATATGTGCGCCTAATGCATCTTGAATTACTGTATCTTCAGATAAAGCAATCAACGCATGATCTAAATCAGTAGGCAACGTTTCAATACCATTTTCCGCAAGTTCTGAAGCTTTCATCTCATAAATATTTCGATCTACAGGTGCAGGAGGATTTAATTCGCGCTTAATGCCATCAAGTCCGGCTTTTAAAATCGCAGCCATTGCCAAATATGGATTAGCAGAAGAATCAACAGAACGTACTTCCACGCGTGTACTTAATCCGCGTGAAGCGGGAATACGGATCAACGGACTACGGTTCTGTGCAGACCAGGCGACATAGCATGGAGCTTCATAACCTGGAACTAATCGCTTATAAGAATTGACGGTCGGATTCGTAATCGCAGTAAATCCTCGTACATGCTCTAGCACACCTGCCATGAATTGATACGCCGTTACACTTAATTTGCGCTCGCCTTGTTCGTCATAAAAGACATTTTCTCCATCTTTGAATAGCGACACGTTACAATGCATGCCGGATCCACTAACACCATACAATGGTTTCGGCATAAATGTCGCGTGGAGACCGTGTTTACGTGCGATTGTTTTAACGACTAATTTAAAGGTTTGGATATTATCACAAGCAGTCAATACATCGGCGTATTTAAAATCGATTTCATGCTGACCCGGTGCTGCTTCATGATGAGAAGCTTCTACTTCAAAGCCGAGTTCTTCAAGTTCAAGTACGATATCCCGACGACAATTTTCACCTAAATCCATCGGTGCCAAATCAAAATAATCCCCATGATCATTCAATTCCATTGTTGGTTGTTTATTTTCATCCAATTTAAATAGAAAGAATTCTGGTTCGGGTCCTAAGTTGAAATGAGTAAACCCTAACTCTTTCATTTCGTCGACAATTCGCTTTAAGTTCCCACGTGGATCACCGGAAAATGGTTCGCCGTTTGCAAGATATACATCACAGATTAGACGGGCGACCTTTCCTGCACCTGAAGGCCATGGAAATACCATCCATGTGTCCAAGTCAGGTACTAAGTACATATCGGATTCCTCTATCCGTACGAACCCCTCAATTGAAGACCCGTCAAACATCATTTTATTATCCAATGCTTTTTCGAGTTGGCTAATTGGGATCTCTACATTTTTAATCATGCCAAAAATATCAGTAAACTGAAGACGGATGAAGTTTACATTATTTTCTTCCACGAACGTATAAATATCTTCTCTTGTAATGTTTCCCATCTGGCCACACTCCTTATGATTGTTTGATACGAAAGGTCCTCGTAACATTTTTCTATAATAATACTTTGAATAGAAGAACACAAGTATTTGTTTCTATTTTTTGAAAGAAATACAGTACTTAAGTTCCTGTTTAGAGGATGTTGAAGATGAATGAAATAAATTTGTTGTAAGTTAGTCCTAGTGTGTTGCAGGTAACTGATGTAATCGAACCTGTCGTTATTTACTGATCAAATAGGCAACTTTTCGAGCTAGCAATCATATAGTGTGTGGTAAAGGAGCGGATCAGTTGATCGAACATCGAGAACTTATGATAAATGGAGAGGAATTTCAAGCAGTCACGGTGAAGTTACCGAAGACGACACTTCTAACAGTATCCAATAATACGGGCTACATTATGTGTGGTGCGCTAGATGTAGGTTTATTAAATAGTGTATTGGCAGATCGGAAAATTATAGCGGGTCGGGCTGTCGGGGTGAAGACGATTGAACAGTTACTTGCGGCACCGTTAGAATCTGTGACGCTTGAAGCGGAGAGGATTGGCATCAAAGCAGGTATGGTGGGATCGGATGCGTTGTTGAAAATGACATAAAAATGGCGCCTCTACATGAGGGCGCCATTTTTATGTCATCGTGATTCTTTTTCATATTTCTCTTCGGTGGATGAACGATTTTTTGTTTCGCGATGATGTCTCTCTTCTTCCTCTTCCATTCGAACATCTTCCAAAGGAATTGCATCTACAGTTTGCATATCTTCGTGCATATCATAAATACTTTCTTTATCTGTCTTTATATTTTCGGGATTATCCATGTATCCGCCTTGTGCATCTTGCCGATCTTTTTCTGTGAAAACTTTTTTCTTATCATTCATTAATTTCTACTCCTTTGCATTCTATTAATTTAATCTAAGAATCTACCGAGCAAGCCTTTATTTGATTTTGGGGGTTGTTGTTTTTGTGAACGATCACCGCGCATTGGTGTGTCGTTAAATGCATCAAATTGTTTGGATAATTTCTCGCGTGATTGTTTGTTACGCATCAAATAGGCTGCGCCTAGTCCGATAGCTGTCAAAGCCATTCTTTTATTCATGAAATTACCTCCTTCTCCTGATTGCTTAGTTCTTGTCTTCCCTAATTCATTGAAAATAAACACACGCAAATAGAAAAAAATAGAGGACTGCCATCCGTCAGAAAATCCTGACATCCGGCCGCCCTCTACTTCTCAATCAGTTTGCGGAAAATTTTTTGTTGCGAACTACACCATACTGACGATATATTGTACGCTCGTCGTATGCGTCTTCTACTGCTCGAACTACTATGTGAGCAGTTCCTTCAATTGCACTTACACAAAAAGCTTTCTTCGCCCTGCTTGGTAAACCTGTCTTACGATGGAACCTAAAAAGCAGATTCCTTAACCGAGTGTACCCAATTGCCAGTAAAGAAAATTTTCCGCCAAGGCTGTGCAGCTCTTCCGGACCTAGCAAATCACTTACTTAACTCGATCTACTGGTTTCCTTCAGTTTGCCTTGTAGTCATAGTATACCCCAGTAAACCATTCCTAAACATCTTTTTTTAAATTAATTTAAAAACTTTTTAAAGATTTTTCTTACTCGCGGTAAATGTGCTGATGATCTATAATAGAGGACTGAGGTGAGAGCTTTGAACAATGAAATAACAGGGAAAAGCATGAACATCCATCTTGCTGTAAAACCCTATTATGGAAAGAAAACTAAGCGATGAATACTATACGGAATTCGGAAATGATTCCTTGCAGTCTTGAAATTACGAAAAATGCCCGCAAAGGCGTGGAGCAGTGGTTTCTAAATGAACAGGCATTTGTTTCATCGGAATCTACTTTTGATATACATATTGAGAAAAAACCTGCCAATCGTCAAGGGAACCAGTCTTATGCACTTTTCTTTGATCCGCGTACAAATAAAAAGTTTGCTAAAGAGGTTCAACAACGTGTGGCTGTCATGGAATGTGTGTTAAAGCCAGATGGTCTAGTTGCGACTGGGTTTCATGTCAGAGGAGCAAGAGAACCTGTGCAGACGAATCGCCGACTTCATATAGCGATGAAGTTTCGATTAAATCGTGTGGGAGTTGCTCTGCCGATTGAGTTCTATACGAAATTACGTGAACTACCAATAGCGGAAGAACGTTCAGAGTACGTCAAGAAAAGAATTGAAAGTTGGGAAGGTTATCTTCAAATTGCAGAGAAAAATGCGGATGTTGAGGATATTTCTTGTACGTTTACGCAAAGCAGCTTTTCAAGTGATTTTACAAAACTGCACCTTCAATGCAAGAACTTGCAGACGAAGAACTGGAAGCAATTACGAGGGTTTAGTGTGAAAATGCTAGAGCTTTCTACAGAAATCGGACAAATTATCGATGTCCAAAAATCTCAAAAGATCATCGTAGTGGAAATGAATCAACGTTTTCAAAAACGATCACGGCAAGAACATTGGTTACCTACATCAAATAAAAAAATAGTGCTAACGAACTTTGCAGAATTAAGTCAGATCAGAAGACTACGCAAAGGGTTTAAAGATTTGCAAGAAGGGCTTGCAGCAAACGCCAATCTAGAGAAAGTATTATTTGAAGAACGTCCGGTCGTGCAGATTAACAATAAGCAACTTGACCTTGAATATCATAATAATTTAAATGAATTTCAACGAGAAGCTGTGACAGGTGCGATGAAAGCACATGACCTATTCGTCATTCAAGGACCTCCAGGCACAGGGAAAACAACGGTGATTTCGGAGATTTGCTATCAAAATGTTAAGGCGGGATTGCGGACATTGGTTGCTTCCCAATCGAATCTAGCTGTAGACAATGCGCTTGGGCGGCTGCTAACAGATCCCGCTACTCGAATTTTGCGTTATGGACGATCTGAAAGTATTGAAGAAGAGGGCAAACGGTTCATAGAAGAGAATGTCGCTCTTCATTGGCGAAATGAAACGCTCGAAGCTGTCCAAGCGACACGTGCGATTTATAAAGAAAAAGATCGAGAAATGTTGCAACAAGTAGAACAGCTTGAACATAAAAAACACCAAAAAAGGAACAAAGAATTACAACTGACAGAACAGCTGCGTCAGCAAAAGTCCTTAAAAATAGAGCTGCGTGATATAGAGAACAGTCATTCCGCAGAGCGAGCTCTTCTTGATCAAGTGACACAAAGACTATCTGATAAAAAACAAGCGATTATTCAAGCGGAACAACAACTACAGTCGCTAACAGAAGAATTGAATATCCTGCAAGTGAAACTAGACCAGCTACCTACTAAAGATGAAGTGACAGAGAAACTTAGAAATCTACAAAATGAGCTGCAATCGTTAAAGAAAATAGAAGAGTACATTACGTTACAAGCGAAATTACAACAGTCGATCAACGACCGTGAGCGCATCACAAACGCTATAAAAGAATGGCCAACTACAGAGCATTCGTTTAGTGCTGCCCAACAGCAAATTAGAACAATTACCAAAATGGACGCAGTGCAAAAAGTGCTTTCTGAACAACAAGTTGAATTGCCAATCCATATCGTTTTACGAATAAATCAGTTGAAACGACTGATCAAATCAATTGAATCAGGAGAATTCACCTATGAATTTCAAGAATGGAAAGAACTTTTCGAACGATTTCAAACAGCAATTGATAAAACAGAACAGCTTTTATTGAGTCAACAATATCCTGTCTCTACTATTGAAAAACGCTCTACCGAAAACTTCACAACGATTCAAGAAATGCACGGGATGATTGATCGGCTAGGCAGATTTCTAGTGGATCCGACAACGAAAAAGATATTGCAAATTAAAGGGGCTAGTCCAGAAAAAACAGTAGTCTTGAAAAAGATTGCACAAGGTATGTCTCTGTTTTATGTAAAGGAAGAAATTGTGCGTGATAAAGGAGCAGCCATTCAGCAACAGCAATTTCAAGCAGTAAAGAAGTTATTTGCAGATGTTAAAAATGAAATACTCCACTTTCTAGCTAGTCAACAACGTGAAATACAACAGAAAAAACAACGACTACTACAACAGGATATGGAACTAAAGGAACAACAACAAATAATTCAAACAGAGTTGGACGCTTGGCTACAAATAAATGATGCCCCGCAAGCTCCTTTAGAGTTACAGCAAGTAGCCAATGAAATTAGCGACTTAGAAGTGGTGATTTTCGAGTGTCAGCAACAACTACAACAAATCATTCAGACGATTTCTTCGTTAGATACAGCACAAAAAAGATTGTCATCCTACATGGAGCAACAAAAAGACCGTCAGCAACAACTCATCGTCATTGAGCAAGAACAACGACAAATGCAACAACAGTGCAGTCAACTCTCAACAAGAATCGATGAAATTAAGAGCCAACTGGACCCGACTATTGAAAATCAATTAACACAAATAGCGAAAGAATTTCACGAAACAACGGAGCAATTGCAAGAGCTCAATAAAGAACACGAACAACTGCCAATTCTCCAAGAACTTCAGGAACAGTGGGAGCAACTTTTACAAGAAGCTAATGATTATGATTTAGACGAAATACGAAAACTATATGTGGAACATGCGAATGTCATCGGTACGACTTGTGTTGCTTCCGCATCCAAAAAGTTCATGGATGAATATCCTGTATTTGATGTCGTTATTATTGACGAAGTTTCTAAAGCTACACCACCCGAATTGCTTTTACCTATGCTGAAAGGGAAAAAGGTGATTCTTGTAGGTGACCATCATCAGTTGCCACCATTAGTCGGTCAGGAAACGATGGATGAGTTAGTCGATCAGCAAAAAGATCCTGAAGTGCAACGAGAGATGAAAAAGCTATTGAATGAATCATTATTTGAGAGACTGTTCCGAACGTTACCTAAGCAGAATAAAACAATGCTCAGTATTCAATATCGAATGCATGAAAAGATAATGGCGACGATTGCGCCGTTCTATGAGGAAGGGAACTATCGATTGCAATGTGGCTTACCTGATTCAGATGCAATGCGTGATCACTTACTTGAGACAGATTTGATTGGGCGAAAAGATCATCTGCTCTGGCTAGATACACCGAATACACATCCGTATTTTGAAGACAAAGTCAAAGGTGGAACGAGTCGATTCAACGAAGCAGAATTAAACATTATAGAACAGACGCTAGAAGACTTAGAGGAAGCGACGAAACAAGCAAAAATAGCAGGGCGTATGAATGAAGAAGACAAGAAGAGTGTGGGTGTCATCAGTTTTTACGGTGAGCAAGTAAAGCGTATTGACCGATTGATTCAGCAAGAGCTGAAACCGAAACAATTACATTGTCGTACAGGTTCAGTAGACAAATTTCAAGGGATGGAAATGGATATCATCATTTTAAGCTTTGTTAGGAATCATGGAGATGCTAGCGGGGACATTGGATTTGCAAAAGACTATCGACGGTTGAACGTGGCATTATCAAGGGCGCGGGAATTGCTCATTATTGTTGGAAGTTCCGAAATGTTCACGATCAAAACAAAGAACGCATCTACGCGCGATATGTATCGCCAACTGAAAGAAGTTGTTACGTCCCAAGATGGTTTGAAAAATGCAGCAGTAAATAAAGGAAGGTGAGCGTGTGGACTCTCTTCGGAAAAAGCTACAGCGAGAGATACAGCAACAAGCAGATATCCAAATACAGCAGTCCGATAGTTGGGGGTTGCCTATCGACCTCGTCAAAGTACCTTATATGACGATTAAACGAACAACGATGGATATTTTGATGAAGATGATTTTATTGACGCTGCAAAAATTAGAAGTTTCTAAGCCGAAGATGATTGCGGAGTTTTTGGCCGTAGAGCCTTTATTTGTAGAGGATTTATTCGCCAGGATGGAAGTAACTCGTATGATTGAGCAGAGAAAACGTATCTATCGGCTGACAAAAGTAGGGATAGAGCAACTTCAATCAGGCATCTATGAACATCCAGCGGAAAAAAAGGAAACCAATTTTTATTATAGTTCTTATCATGATGCCATCTTGTGCCAATACGGAGAAGGTTTGAAAGATGAAAAACTTAAACTTTTTCGACTGGCTACGAAGCAACAGAATGGAGCAGAGGATCTACCAAAAGAACAATTACGAACTGCACTTCTTCAAGCAGGTGTAGAAGAGACAGAAGGTTCACTACAAATCGTAATCGATAAAATAGGAGTTCCCGTGACTATAGAAAGTCAGTCCATTCCGTGTATAGAGTTTTATGTTTATAACCGTACCGAGGATCGTTATTATACAAGAGTTTGGAATACGTTACTAGAACAATGGGATGAACGGTTAGAGAAGTTAATTGATGAACTAGATCCGTTGAAGAAGTTAAAAAAATAGATTGAAAAGGCAGTGAAGGGGTAAGGTCCTTCACTGCCTTTTTTATCATTCATTTCAAGTTAACCATGAATTTAAGAATTATTTCTTCCTTGTTTTTTAGGTTGTTTTCGCAACTCCGTTAATTCTTTTGCCATCTCTTCTCTCATATCTTTAGGGGCAATTTTTTCATTCTTTGGTGTCTGAGGTAATGAACCCGAATTATTGCTACCTTTCTTATGTTCATCGCGTCCCATAGTTCCACTCCTTTCTGACATGAAGTTCTTGTTAGGTTGGTCTAATGGAATGGGAATATACGCTTTATTTCGCAATGAAATATATGTTGTTAAAACACGATGATAAACTGGCAAATTGTTTACTGCGTAGTGAATTGGGAATATAAGCACTAAGCTTACTGACAAGTTAGTAAATAAAAATACTAGGAGGAAGTATATATATGACTAATCAAAAAGGTTCCAAAAACAACGAAACGAAAATGACATTAGAAGAGGCGGGGCGTAAAGGAGGACAAGCAACTTCGAAAAAGCATAATCGAGAATTTTATGAACAAATAGGACGTAAAGGTGGAGAGGCTACAGCGCAAAAACATAGTACTGAATTTTATAAGGAAATTGGTCGAAAAGGTGGACGTGCGACATCTGAAAAATACGACAAAGAATTTTATGAATCGATTGGTCGAAAAGGAGGAGAAGCGCGAGCGAATCAACGTACAGATCAGGTGGATTCTGAGTAAATTCCACAGTATTCATACGTATGAATAATAGAATAGATGAAAATCCTCTTGTTTCTACTGAAAGAGTACAGTATAACTGTAATTAGTAGAAATGAAAGGAAGTAGGTGAGACTGTGGATCAACGGAAAGAACAATGGTCATCAAAGCTTGGATTTATCATGTCATCAGCTGGTGCAGCAATCGGTCTTGGGGCTATCTGGAAGTTTCCTTATGTAACCGGGATGAGTGGCGGAGGAGCATTTTTCCTTCTATTCGTAGTCTTTACAATTTTAATCGGCTTGCCAATGCTTATATCAGAATTTGTTATTGGACGTGGTGCTGGAAAGGAAGCAGTGAGTGCCTATAAAAAGCTAGCTCCTAATAGTACGTGGCCATGGATTGGTAGATTGGGCGTGGCAGGTTGCTTCTTGTTACTGTCTTTCTATAGTGTAGTAGGTGGATGGGTTTTCGTATATAGTGGCTTATCGGTACAAGGAAAGATTATTAGTGAAGGAGCTTCTTATTCCGAACAATTTGGTTCTATCGTAGGTTCACCTGTCACTACATTAATCGGTTTATTGTTATTTACGATGATTAACGTCTTAGTTGTTTCATCAGGCGTGCAAAACGGTATCGAAAAAGCGAATAAATATATGATGCCTTTGCTATTTATCTTTTTTATTATTTTAGTCGTACGTTCGTTAACGTTAACAGGTGCAATGGAAGGTGTATCATTTTTCTTGAAACCAGATTTTTCTAGTATTACAAGAGAATCTGTTCTATATGCTCTAGGTCAATCCTTCTTTTCACTTGCCGTCGGGTTTTCTTGTATGGTCACCTATAGTTCGTATTTAAAAAGAGATGTTAGCCTTACAACATCAGCCACTTCAGTTGTAGGGATGAACTTATTCGTTTCGTTATTAGCTGGACTAGCAATTTTTCCGGCAGTTTTTGCATTCGGTCAAGAGCCAGCTGCAGGTCCTGAACTTCTGTTTATGGTATTACCAGCAGTATTTTCTCAGCTACCATTCGGACAAGTATTTTTGGCTTTATTCCTAATTTTGTTCTTATTTGCGACATTAACGTCATCATTCAGTTTGTATGAGATTATCGTGGCGGCACTAACCGCTAGCGGAAAACGTTCTAGAAAAGCAGTTACGTGGATTATCGGACTCGTTGTGTTTATCGCAGCGATACCATCCGCACTATCGTCGAGTACATTGTCTAGCTTTACCATATTCGGTAAAAGTGTTTTTGATGCTACAGACTATTTAGTAAGTAATATCCTACTACCGACGGGCTGTCTATTGATTGCTATTTTCATCATACGGAAAATGGATCAAGTGCTAGTACGTGAGGAATTTACATTAATGAGCCCACAATCAAAAAGCTACTATCCTTTATGGCATCTATTAATGAAATGGGTAGTGCCACTAACGATTATTGTCGTATTTTTAAATACACTAGGTATTGTTCAATAGCAAAGAGACTCTCATATATGGGAGTCTTTTTGTTTTAAGATAAACGAGTTAGCGAGTTGAAAGTATAGGGTTACACTGCGTTCTCCTCCGAAGTAGGCATCCCGGACTGATTAGTTAAGTTGAAATTTTAGTTATGTTTCTTGATGAAATATTCGTACATTTGACTTCTGATTATTTTAAGTGTACAATACCTATTAAACATGTAGGGATAATTAGTTATAGAGAGGTGAATGGGAATGCAAAAACATCTAACGATTCGTTCTGGAGAAAATAATTTATCTGGGGTATTGCATCTTCCTGAATATACGAAAGCTAAAATACCATTAATCATATGTATTCACGGATTTGTCGGAAGCAAAGTGGGGGAGCATCGCCTATTTGTAAAAGCAGCGCGTTATTTCACAGAACGTGGCTATGGGGTATTCCGTTTTGACTTTAGCGGCTGTGGGGAAAGTGATGGGGATTACGGTGACGTCACAGTAACGAAACAGTTACGAGAAGTGAAAGATGTAATAGATTATGTAAGCTTACTACGTGGAATCGATGAAGAGCGTGTGACGTTGATTGGCCACAGTCTAGGTGGAGCAGTTGCATCTTTGACAGCCGCAAAAGATTCGCGAGTGAAGCAGCTACTTCTATGGTCTCCAGTAGGCAAGCCGTATGAAGACATCACAGGTATTCTCGGACCAAAAGCGGTTCATGAAATTTTTAAAGAAGGTCAGCATGACTACCTAGGATTCATGATTAGCAAAACGTTTATCCAAGACTTAAAAAAACATCAGCCACTTGAAGAAATTCGTTCATATACTGGCCCTGCTCATATTATTCATGCAGCAGCAGATGAACAAATTCCTAAAGAACATGCTGTACGTTATAGCAATTCGCTTAATAGAAGAGAGAAAACAGAATCTGTTTATGCTCAATATATTGAAAGTGCAGATCATACGTTTTCTAGCTATTCATTTGAAGATGAATTATTTAGCAAGAGTAGCGCATGGTTGGAAGGAAATACAAGTGATCAAATTGCCTTGCAACCTTAAGCGATACGTAGTAAATAAAAATAGTGGGCTGCAAAATCTGTTTCCGCAGATCTTGCAGCCCTAAATTGGATTGTAGGAAGAGTTCATTGACAACATACTAGTCTACTGTATGCTACCAATCTCATACTTGACATTAACTAGTACGAGCTAACCGTACCTACTACCGAATCAAGTGATCGTAGCTTTGGATTATGAAGAATTGAAAAGATTACAACTAAAATTGTAAAAAAATTTAAATAAGTCAAAAGAACTGGGGATTTTTATCTTTTTTTATTATAGCTAGTTAGCAAGTTTACCTTATTTTCATCAAGGGAATAGTGCAACAAAGAGAGGGATGCTAGTATGATGAAAAAAATAATATTCACCTTTACTTTGATTTTTATGAGTAGTAGTACAGTTGACCAATCCGTTTACGCTATGGAATCTACTGGCACAATTAGTGTGGTTTCATTCGATGGGATGGGCTATGTGGATACGCAACGTTATAAAAATAAAGGAGTTATGAAAAACCTTGAAGAACTAGAGAGAAAATCTGCTTACGCGACGGATTTCATTACGGTCACACCTTCTTTGACAGCCCCTTCACATGCAGCGATGGCTACTGGTGCAGGACCTGCGAAGACTGGAATCGTTAGCAATAGCTTTCATTCTACAGGAGAAAAGGTAGATAATGATCAAAGTGGATTCTCTCAGACATTAGGAGTAACTCCGATTTGGAAAGAAGCTAGAAATCAGGGGAAAGTGACTGCTACTGTTGCTTTTCCAGACTCGAATCCGGATAATGCGTCGGCAGCTACGTATGCTGTGTATTCTGGAGGTACGTTGGCAGATGCAAAGTTGCATGAGTTGAAATTTACGATGATTAAAGATAAACGTGTGGAAGCTTTATCGTCTGATCGCGTTGAAGTTATGGAAGCTGTCATTCCTTTGGATATAAAAAATGTACCTTCCAAAGAGCTATATGTATTAGTGACTGACGAAAAGGAACCTGCCATTTACTTATCCACTAATCGAAAAGAAGTTGGACAGCAAGTATCCATGAAAGATTGGATTGCTGTGATGCTCGATCTTCCTGACACGGAAAGTACGGGGTTTTATGTGAAACTTAAAGGAGACGTTGATGATTTAGAAACGCTTCAATTATTCCAAGGGACCGTAATGGGAAGTATTTACAGAGGTCCGGATAGGTTTGCTGAAACTATTTCTTCGGAATTTGGATTTTATCCGTCGCCCGATGAGATAGATGCTTTTAAAGCAGGAGACATCACGAGAAAAGAGTATGAGCAAGTAAGTGAACGTTTTACGGATTGGGTAACGGATGTCAGCCTATTTATAAAAGAACGGTACACACCAGATTTGCTGTTTTACTATTATCCCCATGTAGATAATGAATTGCATAATTTTTTATTGATTGATCCAGCACAACCAGGGTTTGATATAAAAAACTTCACTGAAAAAGAAGGCTATGTCAGATGGGCTTTTCAACTAGCGGATCAAGTGATTGGAAGGATCAACAATGCATTGACTTCGAATGATCATTTATTAATAGTTTCGGATCATGGACTGGAGCCTATCCATACAAGACTGTCACCAAATAAAGAGTTAGAAAAGGCTGGGCTACTTGTAAAAGATAAAAAAGGAACGATTGATTCCTCAAAAACATTAGCGTATGCAGAGGCCAGTGGAACAATTGCACATATCTATGTCAATCTGAAAGGCCGTGAGAAAAAAGGAATTGTAGGGCTGGAAGAATTTGAAGCAGTGAAGAAGCAAGTTGTAGAGACATTTAAGGATCCTACGATATTTTCAACTATTGAAGTGAATCCATCAGATGCGGGTATACCAGCACTTCGATGGTTGCTTGGAGAGAAGCGTTTTGCTTATACCTATCCTGTCGTACCTATATTATCTACGCTTCCTAAGACAAGCTTCCAACCCTATGAGAAAGTATGGACGAAAGGTATGCCGGAATATGATGCGATTACTAATGATAATAGTGGAGATATCTATTTATCAGCGGCTCCAGGCTATTTGATGGGGAAAGATGCAGAAACCGCTATTGAACCAACAAAGGAATTAGGTAGTCATGGTGGAGATCCAATGAGGCCGAGATTGCGTCCGATCCTTTACGCATATGGTCCGAAGATTAAGTCTGGAGAAATATCCGAACGAATATCTATGGTAGATATCGCACCGAGTGTATATGAATTGTTAGATATACAGGTTACGGATTTTGTAGAAGGTAGTTCAATTTGGAAATGATAATAATTATACAAGTAACGGAATAAATATAATATCATATGATTTTTCTGCGAATAAGAAACGCGTAGGTAGAACATTCTTCCATGCGTTTTTTTGTGCAAAGTTTTCTAACTATATTATTCTACTGAAAAAGTATCTTGCGTTTAAATGCAAAAAAAGTATAATAGTGAGTAATGAGTTATTTCAGAAAAAAGAAAAAGGTGAGCAAATGAACGAAAGAAAGAAATTACTTCAAGTAAAAGATTTGCAGACGACCTTTTTCACAGATTCAGGAGCTATTCCAGCTGTAGATCATGTAGACTTTTATGTGAGAGAAGGAGAGATTCTCGGAATCGTTGGAGAATCCGGATGTGGAAAAAGCGTAACCTCCTTGTCTATTATGCAGTTGGTACCCAGCCCACCAGGGAAAATTACTGGAGGAGAAATACTATTTGAAGGTCAAGATCTCCTAAAAAAGACGGAGAAGGAAATGAGAGAAATCCGCGGAAATGATGTCGCAATGATTTTTCAGGAGCCAATGACTTCCTTAAACCCTCTTTTTACAATTGGGAATCAAATGACAGAAGCGATTTCTCTTCATGAAAAGAAATGGTCGAAGAAGCAAATTAAAGAGCGAGCAATTGAAATGTTAAAATTAGTAGGGTTGCCACGTTCTGAAGAAATTATGAAAGAGTATCCACATCAGCTTTCAGGTGGGATGCGTCAGCGAGTAATGATTGCGATGGCACTTGTTTGTGATCCAAAAGTATTAATTGCAGATGAGCCAACAACAGCATTAGACGTAACGATTCAAGCACAAATCTTGAAATTGATGCGAGAATTGAATGAACGCATGAATACAGCTATTCTATTAATCACGCATGATTTAGGTGTGGTCGCTGAAACATGTGAGCGAGTGGTTGTTATGTATGCAGGACAAGTGATAGAAGAAGCACCAACTGACGTGATATTTGAGAATCCATGCCATCCATATACGCGTGGTTTGATACAATCGGTTCCGGATATGCGTGAGAAAAAGGACCGTCTATATTCAATTCCAGGCAATGTGCCAAAGCCAGGATCTATCGAAAAAGGCTGTAGATTCGCGGCTAGATGTGAAAGCGCTTTCTCTAGGTGTTATGTAGAATCACCGGAACTTTATAATAACTCCGATGTTCACCAAACTAGATGCTTCTTATATGATGAGCAAGAAGGAGTGACAACAGATGAACAAGCCACTATTGAAGGTTGACGGACTAAAGAAGTATTTCCCTATCCGAAAAGGACTAATGGGTAAAACTGTCGGTCATGTCAAAGCCATTGATAATATTTCATTTCACGTCAATGAAGGCGAAACACTTGGGATTGTAGGGGAAAGTGGTTGTGGAAAATCTACTACAGGCCGTACGATTATGCGTTTGCTTGAACCGACTGAAGGGGTTGTAGAATTCGAAGGAAGAGATTTGAATTCCTTATCCACAAACGAAATTCGTAAAGTGCGACGGGACATCCAAATGGTTTTCCAAGATCCATATGCATCTTTAAATCCACGTCATACAATCGGCAAAATTCTTGAGGAACCACTTCTTGTGCACGGAGTCAGTAATGCTAAAGAGCGTCGTAAAAAAGTTGTGGAGTTTTTGAAAATTGTAGGACTCAGCGAGTATCATGCGAAACGCTATCCTCACCAATTTAGTGGCGGACAGCGTCAACGAATTGGTATTGCAAGAGCACTTATGACAAATCCGAAGCTTATTATTGCGGACGAGCCAGTTTCTGCGCTCGATGTATCCATTCAAGCGCAAGTACTGAACTTGATGCAAGATTTGCAGGAGGAATTTAATTTAACGTATATTTTCATCGCACATGATCTAGGTGTAGTACGTCATATTAGCGATCGTGTAGCGGTTATGTATTTAGGGAAAATAGTAGAGATTACGGAAAGTGAAGAGTTATACGCTAATCCGCTACATCCTTATACACAAGCCTTACTATCTGCTGTGCCTGTTCCAGATCCGAAGTATAAAAAGGAACAAATCATCATCGAAGGAGATATGCCGAGCCCGGCGAACCCTCCAAGTGGTTGTTCATTCCACACACGTTGTCCATTTAAAATGGATGTATGTACGAAAGTAACTCCTGTGTTAGCTGAGGAAACTCCCGGTCATTCTGTTGCCTGCCATCTTTATACGGAGGAAGGTAACGATGATATAGAAAAGAAAAAACAATTGGAGGGGTCTGTATGAGGAAAGGGAAGTTATGGTCACTTGCTTTAATCATGGTTCTCGTCTTGTCTACTGCACTTGCAGCATGCTCGGGCGGAGACAAAGAGAACAGCGGCGATAAAGACAAAGATGCTGCAGATAAAGGCGGAAGTGAGAATGAGACATTAGTGTTTGGTCGAGGAAATGATTCGACATCTCTTGATCCATCACGCGTAACAGAAGGCGAAACGTTTAAAGTTACAGTGAATTTATTTGAAACTTTATTGAATTTCGGTGAGCAAGATACGACAGTACAACCTGGTCTTGCAAAAGAGTGGGAAGCATCTGAAGATGGATTAACGTACACATTCCAATTACAAGAGGGCGTTAAGTTCCATGATGGAACAGATTTCAATGCAGATGCTGTTGTTAAAAACTTTGAGCGCTGGGCAAATGGTGATGCGGATACATTCCCATACTATAACTCCATGTTCGGTGGATTCAAGGATGATGAAGGTCATGTAATCGAATCAGTAAAAGCTGATGGCGACAATACGGTAGTTATTACACTGAAGCGTCCACAAGCACCATTCTTGAAAAACATTGCAATGAGCATGTTCGCAATCGCAAGCCCTGAAGCATTTGAAAAAGGCGACGATCAGTTTGAACGTAATCCAGTCGGTACAGGTCCATTCAAGTTTGTAGAGTGGAAGCCAAATGAAACCATTACAATTGAAAAGAACACAGATTATTGGCAAGAGGGTCTACCGAAATTGGATCGTGTTATTTTCCAATCAATTCCGGATAACTCGGCTCGTTTGAATTCTTTGCTGACAGGTGGTATTGATTTAGCTGATGGAATCAACCCTGCAGATGGAGTGAAAATTGAAGAGAATGATAAATTACAGTTATTTGAGCGTCCTTCTATGAACGTTGGATACTTAGGATTAACTGTAACTCGTGCACCGTTTGATAAGAAAGAAGTTCGTCAAGCGTTGAACTATGCAATTGACAAGCAGACAATCGTGGATACATTCTTCGAGGGACGTGCTGAAGTGGCGGCTAATCCAATGCCATCATCCATCTCTGGTTACAACGAAGACATAGACGCATATCCGTATGATCCTGAAAAAGCAAAAGCATTATTGAAAGAAGCAGGTCTTGAAGATGGATTTGAAATGGAATTATGGGCAATGCCTGTTCCACGTCCATATATGCCAGACGGAACGAAAGTTGCTGAAGTAATTCAAAGTAACTTAGCTGATGTTGGAATTAAAGCAAAAATCGTTTCTTATGAATGGGCTACTTATCTCGACAAAGCAAGCAAAGGAGACGCAGATGCGTTCATGCTAGGTTGGACAGGGGATAATGGTGATGCTGATAACTTCTTGTATGTATTGTTAGATGAAGACAATATCGGTAGTAACAACTACACATACTTTAAGAATGCTGAAACGCATAAATTATTCTTAGAAGCACAAACGGAAATTGATGAGGACAAGCGTAACGAATTGTATAAGCAAGCACAAGTGATTCTTCATGAAGAAGCGCCTTGGGTACCACTTGCTCACTCGATTCCATTGCTTGGTGGATCGAAAGAATTGACCGGTTTCGTTCCGCATCCTACAGGTTCCGATTTATTATCAAATGTAGAATTTAAATAATGCAGAAGAAAATCGTATGAACGAAGAAGAGGGAGAAGCACGCTTTCTCCCTCTCTTTGATTCATCGATAGGATCAGAGCCGGAGGGGTGAAAGAATTGTTCAACTATACGATAAAAAGACTTCTGCAACTAATTCCTGTCCTGCTAGGTATGACATTTTTAGTTTTCATGTTGATTCGTGCAATTCCAGGTAATCCAGCACAAGTGATTTTAGGGCAACAAGCGACAAAAGAAGCGGTTGAGGCATTGACGATTAAACTCGGTCTGGATCAACCTTGGTATACGCAATATTTTAGTTATCTAGGTGGTATTTTAAAAGGGGACTTAGGCGAATCTATGCGAACACGTCTCCCTGTAGCAGATGAAATTTGGCCTTATTTAGCAGCTACGTTAGAACTTGCTTTATTCGCTATAATTATCGCAGTAGTTGTAGGGATTAACGCAGGAATTATTTCTGCATGGTTCCAAAACTCATGGTTCGACTATAGTGCGATGGTGTTGGCTTTAATTGGTGTTTCTATGCCAATCTTCTGGTTAGGGTTGATGGGTCAGTGGGCATTCGGTATTGAATTACAATGGTTGCCGACAACGGGTCGTGAGAATGTCAGGGATCCCGTAACTGCGATAACGAACTTATACATAATTGATACGTTGATTCAAGGAAGATTTGATCAGTTATGGGAGGTTATCCGTCATTTAATCTTACCTGGATTAGCCCTTGCAACGATTCCAATGGCTATTATTGCTAGAATGACTCGTTCAAGTATGTTGGAAGTAATGCGTTCTGACTATATTCGTACGGCGCGTGCGAAGGGACAGAAAATGTTTTGGGTTGTCTACAAACATGCTTTGAAAAATGCGATTATCCCTGTATTGACAATCATTGGTTTACAAATGGGCTTGCTTCTAGGGGGAGCTATTTTAACAGAAACTATTTTCGCATGGCCGGGGATCGGACGCTATATTTATGACGCGATAAACTTTAGAGATTATCCAGTCATCCAGTCAGGTATTCTGATCGTTGCATTTATTTTTGTCATGATCAATCTAATCGTAGACTTACTTTACGGATTAATTGATCCAAGGATTAAATATGATTAAGGAAGGAGGAACAGTTCATGTCAGAATTAACGCCTAAGGTAGATGGAGTAGCAGAAGCGCAATTGGAAAAGACAACAGGACCTTGGCGGGAAGCTTGGATAGGTTTTCGTAAAAGTAAAGTAGCGGTTGTGGGTGCTGTCATCGTTCTACTTTTTATCATTCTTGCTATTTTCGGTCCACTCGTCACTAAAGAAGGAATTAACGAACAGCTAATGGCAGACCGACTGCAACCTCCTTCTGCACAATATTGGTTCGGTACGGATGACTTTGGTCGAGATATTTTCTCACGGATTATTCACGGTGCACGAATTTCCCTATCAGTCGGATTTTTCTCAGTAGTCGGTTCGATTGTTGTAGGTAGTTTCCTTGGTATTGTGGCTGGTTATTACGGTCGTTGGGTCGATACGATCATTTCCAGGATATTTGACATTATGCTCGCATTTCCATCGATTCTATTAGCGATTGCGATCGTTTCTGTATTAGGACCAAGCTTGCGTAACGCATTGATTGCG
>NZ_JAPMIW010000006.1:94557-118871 GCF_033088395.1 Sporosarcina sp. GW1-11
ACGGCTGATTCGATCCAAAGTGCTAAGTATTAAAGAAGATGAATATATTACCGCAGCGAAGGCGATAGGAATGAAGGATTTTCGAATTTTGTTTTCGCATATATTACCTAACTCGATGGCACCCGTTATCGTACAAGGAACACTTGCGATCGCGACTGCTATTTTAGAAGCTGCAGCACTCGGATTCCTTGGACTCGGTGCAGAAGCACCTTATCCGGAGTGGGGAAAAATGTTAGCGGACTCGAAAGACTATCTCCAAAACGCACCTTGGACGATGATTTTCCCGGGACTTGCGATTATGCTGACCGTTCTAGGATTTAACTTAATGGGCGATGGCTTACGCGATGCACTCGATCCAAAAATGAAGAGTTGATAATTGATAGTCGGTAAGTGGTTCGGGATTTACGCTTCAGAAGGGGAAACTTGTCCTATGGGCTTGGCCTTAATTTCTGCAGTCTTTGCAGAAATTTAGGTAGCTATGCTCCTAACGCTTCGCTTTTAGTTGCAAAAGCCGTACTTCGCAACGGCTCTCGCAACCTGTGGGGTCTCAAGACGCACGCTGATCCTCTCGGAGTCGCCCCTTCTTTCGCTTCAATCCTATACTAAGACTACAAGTAGTTTGATACTCCATCGTAGTTATCAAGTGACTAGATATCAGGTCTTTACTCTTTTAGTTCAAATGAAAAAACAAGTCAAAAGCTGAATGTTCCACTCACTAACTTCAGGAATAAGCACTAGTGAAACGAAGTGCAAGGCGGCGACTCAGGGAGGATCAGCCTGACAGGTGAGACAGCCAAAGAGCGCAGCGAAGGTTTGCTCACCGTGGGCCCTCCCGAATGCGTCCGCCTGAAACGTAGCGAAACGGTATCCTTCCTACACCCATTCACTTTGTTCACAATCTAACCTTTCCAAGTAAATATTCCTGGAAAGGTTTTTCTTATTCCGAATAATGTCGCAGCTCCAAAAGTATATTGGTATACTAGTATGAATTGAAGAGAGAGGAAGTTGAATGATGAACAAACTACCTGTTATCGTAGCACCGATGATTTTAGTACATACACCGAAAATGATCATTGAATCTGGCGAAGCTGGCGTAATCGGATCGTTTCCGTTACTGAACGCGAGACCTATGGAAGTGTGTGCAGACTGGTAACAAGAAGTAAAAGACGGTATCGACAATGCACCGTGGGCTGTGAATTTTATTTGGCATAAAACACAAAATACGAGATACGCAGACGAGTTAGAATGGATTCGTAAATACGAACCGCCTATTGTCATCACCTCGCTTGGACATCCGGGGGAAGTAGTAGAAATTGTTCATCAGTATGGCGGACTTGTCTATTCAGATGTTGCACATATTAACCATGCGAAGAAAGCGACACAAACTGGTATTGATGGATTAATTTTAGTTTGCGCAGGAGCTGGTGGACAAGGGGGGAGCTTAGTCCATTTGCATTCATCGCAACAGTTAAGAAGTTCTATAGCGGTACAATTATTTTAGCGGGCGCGATGTCCACAGGAGCAGACGTAGCTGCGGCACAAATGATGGGTGCAGACTATGCTTATCTTGGCACACGTTTCCTAGCAGCAGATGAAAGTGCAGCTTCAACCGAATATAAGCAAATGGTGTTGAATTCGACTGCAGAAGATATTTTGTACACAGACGCATTCAGTGGAGTGCCAGTCAATGTATTGGTGTCAAGTTTGATTAATACAGGAATTGATCCAAGTAAATTAAAATCAAAAGACGAAGTAGATCTTTCTGAGATGATAGATGCAAAAGCTTGGCGTGATATTTGGTCTGTAGGTCAAGGCGTAACATCTTTAGATAATTGTGAAACAACAAAAGAGATTGTTGAAACGTTAGCAACAGAATACTATGTGGCGATTGAAGCAATCTATGCAAAACAATTCGGAAAAACGAATGGTTAATCATTCATAACTATGGACTGTGCCTATACGGTGCAGTCTTTTTATATGCAAAATAATTTTGTCACGGCAGTTTGTTCGATAGAAAATAAGGGAACGATATAACAAAATGAATAGAAATGAGGTGGAGGAACTGAATAAGATATTCACAGCCATGGCATTTATAGGTGTACCGTTAGTGTTGATCGGTTCCTATTTAAAGTGGTCAGACATATGGATTTTTGTACTTTGTTGTATTAGTATCATTGCACTAGCTGCATTCATCGGGAGAGCAACGGAAAGCTTAGCTATTGTCAGCGGTCCGCGAATCGGTGGTTTGCTCAATGCAACGTTTGGTAACGCAGTAGAACTTATTATTTCTATATTTACGTTGAAAGCTGGTTTGATTGGAATTGTATTAGCTTCTTTGACAGGTTCGGTTTTAGGGAACTTACTTCTTGTACTTGGTTTATCGTTTTTTGCAGGGGGGCTGAAACACAAGCGTCAAAATTTCAGTATCTATGATGCGCGTTTTAACTCTGCGCTACTGATTTTTGCGGTCGTTGTAGCTTTTGTGATACCGGAAGTATTTTCAGTGACAATGGATACGCAAACAGGGCTGAATCTCAGTATTGGAATCTCAATAATATTAATACTTATCTATTTGGCAGGTCTTTTATTTAAATTATTTACTCATCGAGGGGTCTACAGCTCCGAAAATCATGAAACGGAAGAAGTACCTGAATGGACGAAAAAGAAGGCTATGATCGTGTTATTGCTTTCCACAGTAGCGGTAGCATTTGTTTCTGAGAAGCTTGTGCATACATTCGGTACATTAGGTGAAAAGTTTGGTTGGACGGAGCTATTTATCGGTGTCATCATAGTAGCAATTGTAGGAAACGCAGCCGAGCACTCATCTGCAATTACGCTGGCAATGAAAAATAAAATGGATATTTCCGTTGAGATTGCGATTGGCTCAACTTTACAAATAGCGATGTTCGTTGCACCTGTGCTCGTATTGATTTCTCTCATGATGCCGCAAGCGATGCCGCTCATCTTCACGTGGCCAGAGCTCATCGCCATGATTACCGCCACGCTCTTAGTCGTTAATATTTGTCATGACGGTGAATCGAACTGGTTTGAAGGGTTAATATTATTCGCCGCGTACTTGATTATGGGCATTGGATTTTACTTGTTATAATTTGATACAATTGCAATAAAAGCCGATTCGCATCTAGACGCGAATCGGCTTTTATTAGGATAGTCGCTGTTTGAAATCTTCATAGCCGAATTGTTTAACAACTTTAATTTGTTGATCAGCAGTATGAAGGACGATAGACGGCAAATTCACACCGTTAAACGTATTGTTTTTTACCATTGAATAGTGAGCCATATCGCAAAACACAAGACGATCACCTGGTTGAAGTGGCGCATCAAATGAATAATCACCAATGACGTCACCAGCTAGGCAAGTCGGTCCACCGAGTCGATACGTATAGGCTTTTTCGTTTGGCATACCGGCGTTGATGATTTCTGGACGGTATGGCATCTCCAGCACGTCTGGCATATGGCAGGAAGCCGATGTGTCCACTATCGCAATATCCATACCATTATGCAACGTATCGAGCACTGTTGCGACAAGGAAGCCTGTATTGAGGGCAACAGCTTCGCCCGGTTCCAAGTAGACTTCTAGACCATACTTATCTTGCATAAAACGAATCGAGCGAATTAATGTTTCGATATCATAATCGGGACGAGTAATATGATGACCGCCACCAAAGTTAATCCATTTCATTTGCTGTAAATAAGGTCCGAACTCTTCGTCGATAATTTGGATGGTCCGCCATAGTGTATCCGAGTTTTGCTCGCACATCGTATGGAAATGTAATCCACTAATACCTTCTAGTTGATCGGGTTCAAAGTTCTCCAATGTGACGCCGAATCTTGAATAGGTAAAGCACGGGTTATACATATCGACTTCGATTTCGGAGTACTCTGGATTAATCCGAATACCACATTCAATAGATTTTTCATTCGACTGTACACGATCTTTGAATTTGTTCCATTGCGCGAATGAATTAAATACTAAATGATCGGATAAGCGAAGGATTTCGTCAAACTCATCTTCATGAAAGGCAGGTGTGTACGTATGTACTTCCTTGCCCATTTCTTCGTAGCCAAGTCGTGCTTCAAGTAGACCGCTCGACGTTACTCCATGAAGATATTGTCCGATTAACGGATACACTTCGAACATCGAAAAACCTTTTTGAGCAAGTAGAATTTTACATCCTGTTTGGTCGATAACATATTTCATTTTTTCTAAATTATCGATGAGTAATTGCTCATCGACTACATAACTAGGTGAAGGAACTGCTTGTACATCAAAGTTCATAATAATCTCCTCAGTCAATCAAAGTAGGATTGAAATCTTCATGCCAAGGTAATCCATGTTTATTCAACGCTTCCATGAATGGATCTGGATCAAATTCTTCAATATTGAAGACGCCTGGTTTTTTCCACTTGCCTGTTAGTATCATCATCGCACCGATCATTGCCGGAACACCTGTTGTATAAGAAATCGCTTGTGAGCCGACTTCACGGTAACATTCTTGGTGATCACAAACATTATAAACATAATATGTTTTTGGCTCTCCATCTTTTGTTCCTTGATAGATACAGCCGATGTTCGTTTTTCCTTTTGTACGTGGTCCTAAAGAAGCTGGATCAGGTAGTACAGCTTTAAGGAATTGTAGCGGAACGATTTGCTGTCCTTCAAAATCGATTGGCTCGATAGATGTCATACCGACATTTTCAAGTACGCGTAAGTGAGTCAAATACTTTTCAGAGAAAGTCATCCAGAAACGGATCTTTTTGATACCTGTAATATTTTTAGCTAACGATTCTAATTCTTCATGGTACAACAAGTAGACATCTTTAGGTCCGATTTCAGGTAAATCATAGACACGTTTCATTTCAAGTGGCTGTGTTTCAACAAACTCGCCATTTTCCCAATAACGTCCGTTTGCTGTAATTTCACGGATATTAATTTCAGGATTGAAGTTTGTTGCGAACGGATAGCCGTGATCTCCTGCGTTTGCATCGACAATATCAATCGTATGAATTTCATCGAAGTAATGCTTCAGTGCATAGGCTGAGAATACGCCAGTGACACCAGGATCAAATCCGCTACCAAGCAATGCAGTAATGCCTGCTTCTTCAAACTTTTCTTTATATGCCCACTGCCATTTATATTCGAATTTAGCTGTGTCAAGAGGTTCGTAGTTCGCTGTATCCAAATAGTCTACTTTAGTCTCAAGACAAGCGTCCATAATCGTTAAATCTTGGTATGGTAATGCTACGTTGATGACGATATCTGGCTTGAATTCATTGATCAATGCGACTAGTTCAGCTACATTATCTGCGTCGACTTGTGCCGTTTGGATTTTTGTACGTCCGCCATCTAATTTTTCTTTCAACGCATCACATTTTGATTTCGTCCGGCTTGCGATACAAATTTCTTCAAACACATCCGGTACTTGACAACATTTATGCACAACTACACTAGCGACCCCGCCAGCTCCGATAATTAACGCTTTTCCCATTAAAGAACACCACCGATTATTATTTTTTATTAAGTGCGATTGTTAATTCGCGTAATACTTTGCAAGCAACAGCGGTAGAGACACCGCTTTGATCATAGACAGGGGACAACTCATTAATGTCACAAGCGACTATATTCAAGCTGCTGACGGTGAGAATCGCTTGTAGCAGTTCCAAAAAGCTGACACCGCCTGCTTCCGGCGTTCCAGTGCCAGGAAATACGGAAGGATCAAGTACATCTAGATCAATCGTCAAATAGACAGGTTTACCTTGTAACTTAGCTACGGTGTTTTCAAGTCCGTCAAAATTAAACTTATTCATGAAAACATGTTGTTTAGCAGCCCATTCGAATTCAGGACGATCGCCCGAACGAATACCGTATTGATAAATTTTACCATCCCCAAGTAAATCCCAAATTCTACGGATTACAGTTGCGTGGGACAGGCGTTGGTCTAAATAATCTTCACGCAAATCAGTATGCGCATCAAACTGAATGACATGCAAATCAGGATACTTCTTTGTAGCCGCACGAACAGCACCTAATGTGACGAGGTGCTCTCCACCAATCATACAGGGGATTTTCTCATCATCTAAAATTTGTTTCGTAAACTGTTCAATTTGCTCAAGCGCACGCTCCGTAT
This sequence comes from Sporosarcina sp. GW1-11, assembly GCF_033088395.1. Lineage (NCBI taxonomy): Bacteria > Bacillati > Bacillota > Bacilli > Caryophanales > Caryophanaceae > Sporosarcina > Sporosarcina sp. GW1-11. The sequence goes on from NZ_JAPMIW010000006.1 coordinate 100,707, forward strand.
TACCGAAACTTAGTTCCAAATCGCCACCGTCAAATAAAGAGTAATCCGTTAAATCCGCGTCTTGATAAGGACTATATGTCTCGAGTCCGAATGATTCGCTGCGCATCACTTTACTAGCGAAACGAGTGCCAGGTCGAAACGATGTCGTGGAATCAAAAGGTGCCCCAAAAACAACAAGTGATGCATCTTCATAGTCTGCTTCAAAGCCGAGAAATGTTTCGATATTTTTATTCAGCATGGATTAATAGCTCCTTTACATAGTTCGGCAATGCGAACGAGCCGACATGTAGTTTTGGATTATAGTATTTGGTCTTTAAGCCGAGAGCATTCCACTTATCAGCATCTAGATCTTCGACAGGATCATACTTCTTAGATGCAAATCCAAAGAGCCAGTGACCCGAAGGATAGGTCGGGATATGTGCTTGATAGACTTTAGAAACCGGGAAGAAGCCCGTGATACTTTTATGCGCACGTTGCATGCCAAGTGCATCTTCTGCGTAGAATGGACTTTCATGTTGATTCACTAAAATACCGTCATCATGTAACGCTTTATAACAATTGCCGTAAAACTCTTTTGTGAATAGTCCTTCTCCTGGACCGAATGGATCTGTCGAATCGACAATGATTAAGTCGTACGCGTTTTCTTTCTGGCGTACGAACTTCAAGCCATCTTCGAAATATAAATTTACTCTAGGATCTGTCAGCTGGCAAGCAGTTTGTTGTAAGTACTTCTGACAAATTTCCACTACTTGCTGGTCGATTTCTACCATGTCGATTTGTTTGATCGATGGATATCTTGTTAGTTCGCGAACGGTTCCGCCGTCACCTGCACCAATCACAAGAACTTTTTCGATAGAAGGGTTTGTCGCCATAGGAACGTGAACAATCATGTCGTGGTAGATGAATTCGTCTTTTTCTGTCACCATGACATAGCCATCGAGTGTTAGAATCTTGCCGAATTCCATCGTTTGAAAGATATCGATTTTTTGGAATTCACTCGTACCAGTGTAGAGATGTTCTTCTATTTGAATAGAAAAACGAACATGTGGTGAATGATCTTCGGTGTACCAAAGATTCATCGGTCATCCTCCCTTACAACGTTGATATATTCGACTTGGGGATCTTCTGTACCTGTTAAGAAACACCCTTTGTCCTTACAGTAGTCGATGTAGTCGATGATTTCTTTTGTAATGCGTTCTCCGGGTGCGACAATCGGAATGCCAGGTGGATAACACATGACAAATTCACTGGCTACACGGCCTGCAGATTCGGATAAGTGTAAGATTTCTTTCTCCGCATAAAATGCTTGTTGCGGTGTTTGGACAATTTCAGGATTGATATATTCATGATCAAATAATGAAGCTGGATCTTTTTTGTAACGGCGTTTGATTTCCGCTAAAGCAGCGACTAGACGTTCTAAGTCGAGCGTTCGGTCTCCGACGGAAATATAGGCAAGAATATTGGCTACATCTCCAAATTCGATTTGGATATCATATTCATCACGCAGAATATCGTATACTTCAATACCGGCAAGTCCCATTTGACGCGTATGGATCGATAGTTTCGATTCATCAAAGTCAAAAATGGTATCTCCGTTAATTAGTTCTTTGGAATACGCATAGTAGCCATCGATTTTATTGATTTCGTCACGCGTATATTGTGCCATCTGAATGACTTTATCGAAGATTTCTTGACCGTGCAACGCGAGGTTCTTTCGTGAAATGTCTAGAGAAGACATAAGCAAATAAGAGCCGCTAGTTGTTTGGGTCAAGTTAATAATTTGGCGTGTATAGCCTTCGCTTACTTCGTTGTTAATTAATAAAAAAGAGCTTTGCGTTAGCGACCCACCTGATTTGTGCATACTGATAGAAGCCATGTCTGCACCTACAGACATGGCAGAAGCAGGTAGCTTGTCGTTGAAATAAAAATGGGTCCCATGTGCTTCGTCCACTAAAACGAGCATTCCATGGTTATGCGCAAGATCAGTAATCGCCTGTAAATTGGAACAGATTCCGTAATACGTAGGATTATTAATCAGAATTGCTTTCGCATCGGGATGATCTAAAATTGCTTGTTTGACCTCATCCACCGCCATGCCAAGCGGAATGCCTAGTTCATCTTGGACACCGGGATTGACGTAAACAGGTACAGCACCGCTAAGAATTAATGCGTTGATCGCACTGCGATGCACATTACGTGGCATGATGATTTTCTCGCCTGCTTTACAGGCTGTCATGACCATCGCCTGGACTGCTGAAGTGGTTCCATTAACCAAAAGAAATGCGTGCTTAGCACCGAATGCGTCAGCGGCCAACTCTTCCGCTTCACGAATGACAGAAACTGGGTGACATAAGTTATCGAGTGGTTTCATGGAATTCACATCATGATGCAGACAGGTTTCGCCAAGGAAATTGGCAAGTTCCTTATTGCCCCGACCATGCTTATGTCCAGGCACATCAAACGGAACGACACGGGCTTTTTGATACTGTTGCAATGCTTCCATAATTGGAACGCGATGTTGGGATAGTGTCACGGTTTTCGCCTCACTCATTTTCATAGACATTGGAACCGCTAAAGATTTCAATCATCTCTTTTCGTAAATTATGAGAGATTTGAAGCCGTTCCTTCGGTGGAAGTTCTGATACATCTTTATTGAATAAATAATCTTGTAAGTCAATTTCTTTAATAAGCATTTTCGTATGGAAGATATTTGCTTGATAGACGTTGACGTCAATCGCATCATACTTCTCCAACGTTTTCTGGTCAATGAAATCTTGAATCGATGTTATCGAATGATCCATAAATAATTTTCTTCCGTCAACCGCTCGTGTAAAGCCACGAACACGATAATCAGCTGTAATAATATCCGAGTCAAAACTACCGATCAAATAATCCAACGCGTTCAATGGAGAAATTTCGCCGCATGTCGAAACATCTATGTCCACTCGGAACGTCGCAATGGAGTTGTCTGGATGGTATTCAGGATACGTATGAACGGTCACGTGACTTTTATCTAAGTGACTGACGACTGAATCTTTCTCAGGTATAAAGGGAATCGCACCTTGGTTACAAGAAGGATCAATCTGTGAGGCAGGAAACTTTTCCTCAGAAATCATCAAAGTCACGCTTGCCCCTTGTGGATCATAATCTTGTTTACTAACATTCAGTACATGTGCACCAATCATCTCGGTGACATCGTATAAAATCTTTGTTAATCGTTCTGAATTATATTGCTCATCTATATAGGCGATATACTCACTTTGCTCTCGTCGACTTTTCGCATAGCTCACATCATAAATGTTGAAGCTAAGAGTTTTTGTGAGGTTGTTAAAGCCGTAGAGCTTCAGCTTATTTTCCAACCTTAACATCCGTCCTTTCTATTCGTTCTCGTAAAAAATATGCGCATAAAAAAATCTCTCTCCAATCGACATGCAGATACACAAACATGACAGATTGGAGAGAGACCTTTACTCTGTTTGCTTGTATATAAACGTGTAGAGGATCTACCTCTAGTCCATTACATAACAGGTGATTGGGTTGACGAAATGCTCACAGTCTTACTCTTCCTAAATTAAAAAACTTATGAAATTGTCTTCATTATAAATGAAATGGACAAAAAAACAAACCTTTTCTCTTAAAAAATATAAAAAAGAATGGCGATAACGCAAATTTTTCACGTCGCAATAAATTGTCCTACGAACGCGATTGCGATATGGTATAGAATAAATATGATAATCGTTTGGAGGTAATCGAATGAATGATACAACTGTTGGTTATTTAGAAAATGTGCGACAGGATTTTGAGTCGAGTCCATTTTGGAAGTTTGCAGGTTTGCAAACGCAAAAATTAGAAGAAGGCGATGTAGAATTATATTTACCGTACCGTCCAGAATATGATAATGTGCGTGGTACTATTCATGGTGGAATGTATATGTCGATTTTAGATACGACAATGGGTATGTTATGTAGATCTCTTGGGACAAGTGATGTCATGACTATTCAGATGGCAACGCAATTTTTAAAGCCTGTCATTCAAGAAGCAGTCTATTCAAAAGCGTCTGTCATCAACCGAAGTCGTAGCACAGCGTTAGTAGAAGGAAAACTATTTAATGAAAATGATGAAATGGTTGCACATTGTACGGCTACTTTTAAACTGAAGTAAATTTGCTTCTATAGTATAGAAAGTATTTTGAAATAGAGGCAGGTTCGCTTATGAATAGAAAAGCATTATATTTGGGGTTATTTACAGTCGTTGCATGGGGTTCAAGTTTTGCGGCAATTCGTGTTAGTCTGCTTGGAGGATATTCTCCAGGACATTTAGTATTAACACGTTTTATGGTCGCGTCATTAGTATTTGTTTTATATGCACTTTGGCCGAGGACAAAAATTCGTTTACCTGCTTGGCGCGATGTTTGGAAGATTTTATTGTTAGGTTGGACAGGAATTAGTATATACCATTTTGGTTTGACCTATGGTGAACAGACAGTGTCTGCTGGCACTGCGGGCTTATTTATCGCAACAGTACCTATTTTCACGTCAATTATTGCAGTGATCTTTTTGAAGGAACGAATGAGTCCGCTTGGTTGGATTGGTATGGCTATCGGCTTGGCTGGCGTTGCATTGATCACGATTGGAAGTGCAGAAGGCGCCGTGGAAGTGTCTGTAGGTGCATGGTTCATCTTAGTGGCTGTTATAGCAACTTCATTCTTCTTTGTATTTCAAAAGCCTTTATTTACACGCTATACACCTATTGAACTGACAGCTTATTTTACTTGGGCCGGTACATTACCATTCCTGTACTTCACACCAGGTTTAATCAGTGAAATTCAAGGGGCGACACTTGAAGCGACGGTAGCGACTGTATATATGGGTGTAATTCCTGCGACAATTGCCTATGTCACATGGTCCACAGCATTGTCGATTGCGGATGCAGGAGCAGTTTCAAGTCTACTTTACGTAGAGCCAGTCGTAGCCATTCTAGTCGCTTGGGTGTGGTTGCAAGAGTTACCAAGTGGTTTATCCACGATTGGTGGTCTAGTCGCTATTTTGAGTGTCATCGCAGTTAATTGGGAAGCGATGAGGCGGCGACCCGTACTTAAATAAAAAGGCAGCCAAGCATCATTGCTCGGCTGTCCATCGGTAGATCAAACTTTAGGAACGAACGTTTTACAATCTGTTTCAGCAGAGTCTCTCGCTTTTTTACCTTTTCTTGTTACGACTCTAATTTCTTCTGCACTACATTTATTACCCGATTCCCAAAAGTTACAGTTCGTTACTTCGCATAATACGTCTTTAGCCAATTGACCCACCTCCTTTATTATACGATGCCCGGAATTTCTGAATGTATACCTGGCAAGAAGATGGGCTATTTATAAAAAAATGGCTGTTTCCTCTATCATATTTCATCAGATAAATACTACTGTTTCTTTGGGAGTAGGCAACTCAACGATCCGTTGTACCTCTGTGCCTTCTAGTGTTTCTTCCTTATATAGCGCATTAACTAGTTCTTCAAATTGATACGCATTTTCTGTGATTAACGTCTCGGTCTTTTTAGCTGCTTGGTTAAAGAGCATTTGCATTTTCTCTTCTTTTTCAGCTTTGTTGAAAATGAGTGAAAAACCTTCTTGGAAGAGACCGGTATTGACCATGCGCTCCAGAATGTCTTTCGCTTGTTCAACGTCGCCACCGACACCGATACTATGCTCACCTAAATAAAGTCGTTCCGCAATTCCACCCGCTAAAATCATGCTGACTTGATCAAGTAGTTCGCTAGCAGTCGATAAGTGTAGCTCTTTTTGAATCGGTGCTACGTAGCCAAGTGCTTGACCGCGCGGAATGATAGTCGCTTTTCTGACCGATCCAGGCTTCGTAATAGCTGCGATGAGCGCGTGACCTGATTCATGTATAGCAACGCGCCGCTTTGTCTCTTGATCATTCAATGTTCGTGCCGTATTTCCGAGGATTGTACGGTCGATCGCGAAATCCAAATCCTGCTTCTCAATCAGCTTGCGACCTTCACGAATCGCACGCCGACTGGCAGTTTCGAATAACCCGCTAATTTCAGCACCTGAAAACCCAGAGGTGCTATCTGCTAACATATCTAATGAAGCAGCTACATTTGGTGCTAGTGTTTTACCATTCGTATGGATATCGATAATTTCTCGACGACCTTTTGTATCTGGTAATTGCACATTGAATGTAAAATCGATACGGCCTGGACGTAAGAGTGCGTCATCTAGCATATCTTTTCTATTCGTTGCTGCAATGAATAACACCCCGTCATTGTCTTTGCCACCATCTAATTGTACGAGTAACTCCGTTAACGTCTTTTCAGCCTCGTCACCGCCGTGTTCTTTTCGTTTACCAGCCAACGCATCGACTTCATCAATGAAGATGACTGCAGGTGTTTGTTTACGCGCATTTTGGAATAATGTCCGTACGCGTGACGCGCCGACACCAACAAATAGTTCAGTGAATGCTGCACCGCTAGAAGAATAGAAAGTTGCACCTATTTCTTTAGCCATCGCTTGTGCTAATAATGTCTTACCTGTTCCAGGGGGGCCATAAAGCAAAATTCCCTTAGGTAATTCAATACCCATTTCTTTTGCCATGTTAGGGTTCTTGAAGATTTCCAACGTTTGTAGGATTTCATCTTTCATTTCCGAAGGTAATCCGCCAATGTCATCTAATGTGATATCGGGAAGTGGTGTAGCTTTTGAGGCTTGATGTTTCATACCTGACGCTCCAATATTTAGTTTTCCCTTCTTGTGAAGGATAAATAAAGTAAGCATGGAAGCGAACAAGAGACCACTAATAATCCAACCAGTTGCTGAACTCGCTGGTTTATATTGATAGGATATATTATATTTTTGCACTAGATCATCCACTAGTGTACTTTGTGGACGAACCTTCGTGAGATACGTTTGATTATCTATGGCGACAGAAAGTGTTCCGTCGGCTGATTCACTCAGTAACAAAGCGTCGCCGGAATGTGAAGCAATCAATTTTTCCATCTCCGCAAAAGAGATTTCATTTCCACCAGCTTCTTGTAAATAGTTCCAAGTGACTCCTGCAGCAATTGCCGTGACAAAAAGGACTATGAGTAAAATCTTAGATGCTAGCTTTGATATAGGCTTCAAGGTCGGCTACAGCTCCTTTTTTAAGTTAATTAAATTATAATCAAAAATAGGTGTTTTGAATAGTGCGTATGATCAAAAGAAGTTACAGTTTCATTACAGTACGAGAAAATACCTACTAACTAAGCGGTATAGTAGTTGTATAGTTGGTAATTTTACAAAGAAAAAAACATACTTTGTAAGTTGAGAGTTCATCTCAAGCTTACAAAGTATGTTTAATTGAAGCGCATATTATTTTGGTCGGATATCTTGTAGTACCGCAAAGCCATCTTTGACTTTCATTTCTGCGAGTAATTGACCTCTTTGGGATAATTTTTCTAACTCCATCCCTGTATTTTCCGACACATAAAAACGGTCGGGGAGGAAGTCAGCGTAATAGATAGTCTGGTCACCATCATAGGGTTCACCGTAATAATACATTGTTCCCTTTAAGTATAAATCTTCATTCGGCTTTTTCGCTGTTACAGTCTTTAAGCCGTAAAGATCTCCACTATCTTGTCGTTCCAAAACAGCATAAACCGTTAGATTACCTGAGTTTTTAGATGCTAACTTTTCTACTAGTGATGGGTCGATTGCTTCTTTATCAAACTCTTCTATTGCAAACTGTAAACTGACATAATCTCCGTATAATATATCGCGGGGATCGACAGGAATCGTTTCCAATAAAATGGTCTCTCCTTTATTCAACGTCCACAAAGGTTTCCATGTCATCGATACGAGAAGTATGATGGGGGCAATCAGCGCGATAAGAAATAGATTTCGTTTATTCTTCATGACGCTTCACCGTCTCTCGCCGAGATTTTTCAAACCAGAAACCAAATCCGATTAACAGCAATCCACCGATGATGAAGAATAGAGATTTTGGCATAAAATCATAAGTGATATCAGCATAGTATCGGTAGATTAACGCACATGTAATGAGAATAGCAGGTAGACTATCTTTTTTCAGGAAGTAAATCAACAAGATCACGAAAAGGGCAGTGAAAACATAAGGTGCGGTATTTTCAATCGCCAATTCTCTCCATGAAAACGGGAATGTTAGCATGATGCCTGTGATACCAAACAGGATGGAACCAATCCAATACGATTCAGGTTTATATTGTTTGAATGGGAATAACGCAAGCAGTACACCACCTGCAAATACAAGTAATATAGAAATCCATTCGTCTACTCCGAATGATTCTAATAAGTTGACGACAAAAGCTGTCGCTAGCAAAACACCCATGATGAATATAGAACCTTTTCTTCCAAGTCTCTTTTCATTCATCCAGAACAATGCAGGAATCAATAGCAGTAACCAGTAGGGAGTGATGCCGTCTGCACTGAATGCGGAGAAGCTGTAGATAATCAAAAATGCACTAGCGAATACAGCTACCAACTGATCCCTTAAATAATAAGCGAGTGGTAAGATTCCGATAGCCCACAGTAGAAAATCTGTATAAACTGTATGTTGGAGGTGGAAGCTTTGGCCAATTAGAAAAATCCCTGCACCATAAATAGCAGCTCCGATATAGTACATACTGCGTGCGGTTTTTTCGTAATTCTCCTCCAGCTTATAGCCAGCTAAATAAAATAGAATAAACGCGATGACAATTAATCCGAATTTAAAGAATGGTGTTAATCCAGCCCAGTTGCCTGCGATGAAACTTAATATACCGATTCCTATGAGTATAGCTCCGAATACCAGTAGTACTCTGACGAAATTAGCTGATCCTCTTGGCTCGTAAAGAGCTAGTATATCTCTAGCATCTTCAGGCTCCATTATTCCCCGCTGCTGCAAAAAGTTGAACTCGTTTTCTAGAAATGTATACTGCGGCTTGCTGATTTTCCTCTTCACTTAAAGCCCTCCTTTCATATCTTTACTTAGTAGTCGCGATATCACGTAACGTTACAACTATCATAACATTTTTCATTTTTATAGTCGAAAATTAGCTTGAATAGAGATTACGTTAATTTTTTTAATGAATATATTTATCATATAGAAGGAAGCATCCTCTATCTGCTTTTTTATATCTGTCAAAAAAGTCTGTGAACAGCTTTATTCAACTAAAAACCTACTTGACTAATAGGATTAATCATAATACAATGAAATCATCTTTAACATAGTTGTCATCACAGATCGTCAGTTGGCTGTTGATGAAACGATAATAAAAGAGAATACTAAAATAGTTTGCGAGGGTGATGAATATGGCGTTACAAGTAACGAACAGTCCGTTTAGTGAAGAACAAGTGGAATTGCTCAATCGTTTGCTACCGAGTATTACGGAATCACAGCAAAGTTGGCTTAGTGGATATTTGACAGCCGTCAGTGCGGGGGCTTCGTCGTCGGCGGATGCGGCTGTCGCTGTGCTAGAACGTCCAACGATAGAAGTACCAACTGCGGTAAAAGAAATTACAATTTTGTATGGTTCGCAAACAGGAAATGGGCAAGGGGTAGCGGAACAAACAGCTGCGAAGTTGAAGGAACAGTCCTTTGAGGTGACTATTCAATCTATGAGTGATTTCAAACCGAATACATTGAAGAAAATTGAGCATTTATTAGTAGTGGTTAGTACGCATGGAGAAGGAGATCCACCTGACACAGCGCTTCCATTATACGAGTTTCTACATGGGCGTCGTGCACCAAAGCTGGATCATCTGCATTATTCCGTACTTGCACTTGGGGATAGTTCATATGAGTTTTTCTGTAAGACAGGTGCTGATTTCGATCAGAAACTTGCAGAACTTGGCGCAACGCCATTAGCTCCACGCGTTGATTGTGATTTAGATTACGATGAGCCGGCAGCGCAATGGCTAGCAGCAGTAGAAGCATCCCTACAAATTCAAACGGGCAGTCAATCTGCAGCGGCAACTGTAGCTGTTGAGAGTACATCTTCTTCACAATACTCACGAACGAATCCGTTTAGAGCAGAAGTTTTAGAGAATATTAACTTAAATGGTCGTGGGTCCAATAAAGAGACTCGTCATTTGGAACTTTCATTGGAAGGTTCGGGGTTAACGTATCAACCAGGAGATAGTGTAGGGATTTTTCCTGAAAACAATTCCGAGTTAGTCGATGAGATTATAGGTAAGGGTGGATGGAATCCAGAAGAAACTGTAGAAATTAATTCGCAAGGTGAGCGTCGTGCGTTACGTATCGCATTGTTGAATCATTTTGAAATAACGGTATTGACAAAATCATTGCTTGAAAAATTAACGAATTATTCGGAATCAGAACAACTGAAGAAATTAGTGGATCCAGAAAATAGTGAGGAGTTACGAGCGTATATTGATGGTCGTGATGTACTAGATGCACTGGCTGATTTTGGCCCATTGTCTGCTTCTGAGCAGCAATTTGTAGGAATTTTACGCAAGCTACCTGCAAGACTATATTCTATTGCAAGTAGTTTAGAAGCAAATCCCGATGAAGTACATTTAACAATTGGTGTTGTTCGCTATGAAGCCCATGGACGTGACCGACTAGGTGTTTGCTCTATTCAATGTGCAGAAAACCTTGAACCTGGTGACACACTACCAATTTATATTCATAAAAATGATAACTTCCGTCTACCAGCAAATCCAGAAACACCAATCATCATGATTGGTCCAGGAACAGGCATTGCACCATTCAGATCATTCATTGAAGAACGTAGTGAAACGGGTGCGGAAGGCAAGTCGTGGTTATTCTTCGGCGATCAACATTATGTGACAGATTTCTATTATCAGACGGAGTGGCAGAACTATGTGAAGGACGGCGCATTGACACGTCTTGATGTAGCATTCTCACGTGATACTGATGAAAAAGTTTATGTACAGCATCGGATGAAGCAAGCGAGTTCAGAGCTGTATCAATGGATTGAAGATGGCGCAACAATCTACGTTTGTGGAGACGAGCAAAACATGGCGAAAGACGTTCATGCTACGTTGCTTGAAATCCTTCAACAAGAAGGCGACAAGACGCTCGAAGAAGCTGAGCAATTCATAACACAATTAATTCAAGACAAACGCTATCAACGGGACGTATATTGAGCAAGTGGAAAGGGGATTGCTGAAATGAGTTCAACAACTAAGCCGGTTCACATACAAGATGGACCACCAAGTGATGTAGAAGAAATTAAAATTGAAAGTAATTACCTACGTGGAAATTTGATTGAGACGATGGTTGATTCGTTAAGTTCAGGAATTCCTGAAGATGATAACCGTCTGATGAAATTCCATGGTAGTTACTTGCAGGATGATCGTGATTTACGGACAGAGCGACAGCGTCAAAAGTTAGAGCCTGCTTATCAGTTCATGATACGCGTGCGGACACCAGCGGGCTTCGCAACACCGAAACAATGGCTAGTTATGGATGGATTAGCACATAAATATGGTAATGGCACACTAAAATTGACGACACGCCAAGCATTCCAGATGCACGGAATTTTAAAGTGGAATATGAAAAAGAATATCCAGGAAATGAACGATGCTTTGCTGGATTCAATTGCAGCTTGTGGGGACGTCAACCGAAATGTAATGTGCAGCCCGAATCCAAATGAATCACCCATTCATGCGGAAGTCTACGAGTGGTCTAAGCGACTGAGCGAAGATTTATTACCAAAGACGAATGCCTATCATGAAATCTGGTTGGATGAAGAAAAAGTAATTGATAGTACAGAAGGCGAAGAAGTAGAACCGGTCTACGGTGCTACGTATTTGCCAAGAAAGTTCAAAATAGGAATCGCAGTCCCTCCAATGAATGATATAGATGTCTTCTCGCAAGATATTGGTTTAATTGCGATTGCAGAAGAGGGAAAGTTAGTTGGCTTTAACGTAGTAGTAGGTGGCGGAATGGGAATGGCACATGGGGATGAGCAAACGTATCCTCAGCTTGCACGTCCAATTGGATATATTCCAGCCGATCAAGTCGTTGAAGTAGCGAAACACCTAATGATGATTCAACGTGACAATGGTAACCGTTCTGTACGAAAATATGCACGTTTTAAATATACAATCGATTCCCGCGGGCTAGATTGGTTAGTGGAAGAACTTCACAGCCGTCTTGGATGGGAGCTTGAAGAAGCACGTCCGTATCATTTTGATCATAACGGGGATCGCTATGGTTGGGTAGAAGCGACGAATGATCGCTGGAATTATACGTTCTTTATAGAGAATGGACGCGTTCGCGATACAGAAAATTATAAGTTGATGACAGCACTGCGTGAAATCGCAGAAATTCATACGGGTGACTTCCGTTTAAGTCCGAACCAAAACTTAGTACTTGGTGATGTGACGGCTGCTAATAAGAAGGATATAGAAGAGATTATCGCACGTTATGATTTAGAGAATGCCTCGAAACAATCAGCACTACGTCGCAATTCAATGGCTTGTGTAGCATTACCGACGTGTGGGTTAGCGATGGCAGAGGCAGAACGATACTTGCCTTCGTTAATTACGAAGATTGAAGGATTGCTTGACGAAGCTGGCCTTGGCGATGAAGAAATCGTTACACGTATGACGGGTTGCCCGAATGGCTGTGCACGTCCTGCAATAGCGGAACTTGGCTTTATTGGAAAAGGTCCAGGCAAGTATAATATGTACTTGGGTGGCGGTTTTACCGGACAACGACTAAGTAAAATCTATCGGGAGAATATTGGTGAAGCAGAGATTTTGTCTGAGCTAGGGCCGATATTGAAGCGATATGCGAAGGAACGTAATGATGGTGAGCACTTCGGAGACTTTGTCATCCGTGCCGGCATCGTTGCAGAAACAACAGACGGAACTAATTTCCATACTGTGTAAAAGATAACGAGCTGCTTGGGGAAACCTAGGTGGCTCGTTTTTAGATGAAAACTAGTATTTGGGCGCAGTCTAGGATGTACGCTTTCTGGTTCTCTTGTAGAAATTATACAGCAGCTACCTAAGAGTCAAGACACAGGCTTTTCGTTTCTCTTTTGGAAGTTGCAAAAATCCGCTAAGAGTGAATGGGCTCTTAGCGGATGTGTTGTTCCGTCTGTATAGGGAAGGAGCGTTGTAGCTTGTTGAGGAATGTCTGGCGCTCTTCGTTATTATGCAAGTAAATCGGTTCAATAGCTTCCTTTAACCAACTTCTACGCTCTGAACGATCTGCCACTTGTTGCTTCACATAAAACCTGACATCCGCTAGAAAATCTAAGTAGTCTTCGTAACGTTCATCATATGTTTCCGCAATTTCTGTACGGATCTTCTTTGCTAAAGAAGGGCTAGCTCCGCTAGTTGACACGCTGATGATCAGTTTACCCCGAGTAGTGACGGCAGGGATTTGAGCAGTTCCTAAAGAAGGGTTAGAAGCATGTACGACTAGCTTCCCATTGGCTTTTAATAGTCCGGCTAGATGGTCGTTGACACGTTCGTTATCTGTTACGAGTAATATTAGAAAAGCGTTTGCTACGTCATTCCAGTCCGCTTCCTTGTGAATAAGTTGTATGGTGCCTTCTTCTGCTAAAGTCAAAAGAGAAGGGTGGAATACTGGACTGACAACAATCGGATGAATGCCGAAGCGATGTAAGTTGAGTATTTTATGATAGGCTACATTGCCTCCACCAATGATAACTACTTTAGAATCCTTCAAATTTTCAAGCATGATTGGGAACATGCAGTCCACTCTTCCTTTCTGCTGCTTCATCGGCCCTTTCATTTAAAATCGCATGGATGGCTGGATCATAGCCAAGTGCTGGACAAAGATGAATCGCGGTTGTTGTCTCTAGTTTCTTAACAGTACGTTCAATCGTTTTCAATAAAATACCAGTAAATAGTAGATACGGTAGGATGTATAGGTTGGTTGGCTTTGCTTCAAGTAATCTCGTGAGTTCATCTTCAAAGAAAGGTCCACATGCTGCTAAAAAGCCGATACTGACATGTTGTAAGCCTGTTTTCTCTTGGAATATGCGTTGGGTTTTAGAAAAATCTTCTTTCGTCGCGGGATCACTACTACCGCGTCCGATAAGTAGAATAGTAGAGTCTTGAGGAATCACTTCCGTCGTTTCATGTAGCCGCTCGATTAATACATCGACCATCCGCGGATCTACACCGATTGGATCTCCGTAATACACAGGAATCTCGGGGTAGTTATTCATTACTTCTTGCAACTCAGATGGAATATCGACATTGGCGTGACCTGCACGTAAAAGGAGGAATGGAATCGCTACAATTTCTGTTGCACCGCGCTCGATACAGCGTGTGACTCCTTCAGCGATGGATGGTTCAGCTAACTCTAAGAAACAAGCCTCCTGGATGGGTGCAGCATTTGTTTCCATAGTCTTTTCGATGAATGCCAAAGCAGCCTGCTGTCCTTTCTTTACGCGGCTGCCGTGGCAAATATATAGAATCGCTCTCATACCATGGCCTCGTGTAGACGGCGTTCTTCACTAGACTCTTCAAACCATTGCAACTCATCGCGTAAGCGGACGACTTCGCCGATGATAATCATGCTTGGATTAACAACATTTTCTTTATGCGCTGTTTCAGTCATCGTACTAAGCGTCGCTGTAACTGTGCGTTGTGCATCTGTAGTTCCCCAATGAATGAAGGCAACAGGCGTATTCGGATCTTTCCCGTGGTCAATCAATTGCTTTTGGATATAAGGAAGATTGCTGATTCCCATGTAAATGGCAAGCGTATCAATACCTTTTGCAAGCGCCTGCCACTTTTCAGCTTCTTCTACACCTTCTTTTCGATGACCCGTTACAATCGCAAATGAAGCACTGTAATCTCTGTGTGTTACAGGAATACCTGCATAGGCAGGAGCGGCGATTCCAGACGTTATGCCTGGAATCACTTCGAATGGGATGTGGTGTTTTACCGCAAACGCTGCTTCTTCACCGCCACGACCGAATATAAATGGATCGCCGCCTTTTAGACGAACAACTTGCTTACCTAGCTTCGCGTGTTTGACCAATAAAAAATTGATCATATCTTGCTGTACAAAATGATGCTTCGGTAGCTTACCGACAAAAATCAACTCTGCGTCTGATTTTGCATAGTGCAGAATCTCTTGATTGATCAGTCTGTCATAGAGAATCACATCCGCTTGCTGTATCGCTTTTACTGCTTTGACGGTCAATAAATCAGGATCACCTGGACCTGCACCGACTAACCAAACTTTTCCCATTCCAATCACTCCTCAGTTATTCCGTTAGTTAATCCATTTTTTATCACGTAAGTAGCCGATTAATTGCTCTACACATTCTTCTACCGTATATTTGTCAGTTTCCAACGTTAGCTCTGGTGTAACAGGTGCTTCGTAAGGTGATGAGATCCCTGTGAATTCCGGAATCACACCCGCACGTGCTTTCTCATATAAACCTTTAGGATCACGCTGTTCACAAGCATCAAGAGGACAACTAATATAGACTTCCACAAATTCATCCTCTTCTACTAACCGTCGTACGCTATCGCGATCTTCTTGAAAAGGGGAGATGAATGCTGTGAAAACAAGTTGACCGCTATCAATAAATAGCTTCGAAACTTCACCGATTCTACGGATATTTTCTTTTCTTGCTTCATCGGAAAATCCAAGATCTTTATTCAAACCGTGGCGCACATTGTCTCCGTCGAGTACATACGTATTAGCGCCCAAATCATGCAATCGGCGGGCAGCTGCATTTGCGATTGTAGACTTACCAGATCCAGAAAGACCGGTGAAGTAGAGAACCGCACTATGGTGGCCGTTTTTTTTGCGTTGTTCTTGTTTGGATATCAGTTGATCATGCCAGACGATATTCTTTGTCATATCATTTCCTCCTCATTTCACCAGTTCTTTTTCTTTTAAGCCATTGATCAAGACATTTACTACTTCTTTACGGCTAAATTCTGGCGGAGGTAGAATGCCGTTTTTCAGCATTTCCCGTACTTTCGTTCCGGATAAAATCACATGATTTTCACTAGTATGAGGGCATGTTTTTGGTGTTGCCATATTGCCACATGATTTACAGAAGAAACTATGTTCAAAGAATAATAGCGTAATACCGATTTCTTCTGCCGTGAAATTAGAGAAGATTTCTTGTGCTTCATATGTTCCATAGTAATCGCCAACTCCAGCGTGATCACGTCCAACGATGAAGTGTGTGCAACCATAATTTTTTCGTACAAGCGCGTGGAATATAGCTTCACGAGGACCGGCATAGCGCATGGCAGCTGGGAATACCGCTAATTTCACACGATCAGCTGGGTAATAATCGCGCAGTAATACTTGATAACTTTCCATTCGGACATCAGCCGGTATATCATCGGATTTCGTTTCTCCTACTAAAGGGTTCAGCAACAATGCGTCCACAATTTCAAGTGCTGTTTTTTGGATGTATTCATGTGCGCGGTGAACTGGATTCCGTGTTTGAAAACCAACAATCTTCTTCCAACCATTCTTTTTAAACGCTTGGCGTGTTTCAATTGGATCAAAATAAAACTCCGCAAAGTTTTTCTGTTCAATTCGTTTAATTAATTTAATCGGCCCACCGAGATATACATGCCCGCGGTCTAATAACTTCGCAACGCCTGGATGTTGGCGATCTGCCGTTTTATATACTTTTACTGCTTCTTCTAATTGATCAGGAGCAAAAATATCTGTGATTTCAAGCGTTCCATAGATGGCTCCTTCGTATTCTAGTAGCACCGTTTCTCCCACTGAATAAAGTGAATGGTCTTTTACAGGTAATGTAATCGGTAAACTCCAAACCGTTCCATCAGCTAGTCGAATATTATTTACTACGGAGTGATAATCTTCAGCGTTCAAAAATCCTGTTAGGGGGCTGTATGCGCCTGTTGCAATTAGTTCCAAATCGCTCACTGCTGTTGCATCAATCGAAACTGTTTTGTTCAACCCTTCGATTGAAAGTGTAGGATCATATAGATTTACTAAAGTGCCGCCATGAGGTTGTATCGTTGTCATTGTTTAAACACCTATCCTTTTTATATTATAAGTCATATTGAAATACTAGGTTTTAGGGATGAAAAAATTACGTATGCAATCCGCATTCAGTCTTACCGCTTCCAGACCAGCGTCCGGACCGCATGTCTTCTTCTGTGAAAGCTGGTTTCGTACATGTTGCGCATCCAATACTTGGGAATCCTTGATCGTGAAGTACGTTGTAATCAAGTTGCTGTTTATGAACGAAGCGCCAAACATCTTTCCACGTCCAATGAATGAGTGGACATACTTTAATTTTTTCAAAGCGATTATCTAGGTTGAGATATTCTGTTGACTTTCTGTTCTCGGATTGCTCCCTGCGTAAACCAGATATCCAAGCAGTGGAAGGTGCGATGGCTACTTCTAAAGGTTTGATCTTACGCAAATCACAGCATGTATTCGGATTCGTTTTCCATAGATCCAAGCCATATTGTTTTGTTTGCTCATCGATTGTTAGTGCCGGTTGTTGCAGATGAATCTGAAGTTTCGGATAACGTTTCTTTACTTTTTCAATCGTTTCATAAGTTTCCTTGAAGTGATAGTTGGTGTCTAGAAAGATAATTTTTGCATCAGGCTTCACACGCGAGATAAGTTCAAGCAAGACGATACCTTCAATACCGAAGCTACATGCGTAGACAAGCTCTTCTCCGTAATGATCATAAGCCCATTGCAAAACTTCAGAAGCACCTTTTGTCTCAGAATCAATTGGAAACTCCGGCAACACTGGAGACTCCTTCCACGATTCAAATGTGACCATTCCATCCCCCCGCTAACTTGTTATATTTTCTATAGTTTAGCAGATAATTTAAAATAGTCAATACTAATTAGAATAGTAGGGTTTGGGTTTTTCAAAGCTTGAATTATTGAGAAGATCAGTCTCAGGTGTTGATCATTGAATCCACTGCGGCGCTGGCGGATGGCTCCCGCAATAAGCCAGATAGGAAAAGCGCCTATCTGTCTTATTGCTCCGCCTACCGCTTATAAGGCGCCTTCGTTTGGTGAGGGGAAGTAAGTGGCATAGTACGTTGAATTCTAAAAGTGAATTTTATGATGTTCCAAAGCCTACCAAAACTACACTGCACTCATTAGCGTAGGCACAACTGCGGGGTCGGCCGAAGCCATGAGACAA